>JBIKLJ010000142.1:0-13088 GCA_044359895.1 Pirellula sp. | reverse complement strand
CCCAGCGACAACAAGCCCAGCGACAACAAGCCCAGCGACAACAAGCCCAGCGACAACAAGCCCAGCGACAACAAGCCCAGCGACAACAAGCCCAGCGACGACAAGCCCAGCGACGACAAGCCCAGCGACAGCAAGCCCAACGACAGCAAGCCCAACGACAGCAAGCCCAACGACGACAAGCCCAGCGACAGCAAGCCCAGCGATTCATCCAGTGAATCTTCGGATTCGAAAGAACCGCCGAAGCCTGAGTCACGGGAAGAACGTGCCAAGAAGCGAGTGGAAGCAGCCAAGCAACGCATGCAAAACGCAGAAGACAAGTTAAAGCAAGAGAATCGCGACGAAGCGGTACAAGAGCAGCGAGAAGCAGAAAACGAACTGCGAGAAGCCATCGAAGAGCTGGAGAAGATTCTGCGTCAATTGCGAGAAGAGGAAATTGAACGGTCCTTGGTCGATGTGGAAACGCGGTTACGGAAAATGCTGGAATTGCAAAAAGCCGTTCGCGAAGAAACGGAACGACTTGGGAATTTGACTGGAGACTTAAAAGATCGCACGCTTGAGATTCAAGCGAATAAACTGTCGATCGAACAATCGAAGGTGGTGATTGAGGGCCAGCGGGCTTTATTACTTTTGCAAGACGAAGGATCTAGCACCGCCTTTCCGGAAGCGCTTGAGCAAGTGAACAGTGACGCTCAGTTGGTGGTGAAGCGGTTGACACAAGCAAACGTATCGATGAATACAAAAGCCATTGAAGATGAAGTTATCGGTGCGGTGGAAGAGATGCTGGAATCGCTTCAGCAGGTCCAGAAGAAGCGCGATGATAAGAAAAAGCGGCAGAATCAACAGCAGCAACAGCAATCCGGTTCTGAAGAAGACGAACCGCTTGTCGATTCTATTTCTGAACTGAGGCTGCTGAAAACGCTGCAGCTTCGCGTTAATCGACGGACGCAATCGCTTTCGAAAGAGACCAACAACCCCGACGACAGTGTTGGGCAAGTGGGGGACCCAAGCTTGCTTGGGGAACTGCAAGATCTTGCAGAACGCCAGGAGAAAATACATGAAGTGACTCGAGATATTCTTCTGAAGGCCGCGAAAGAGTAAAGGAATCGTCTTGAACGCCATCGTTCTTGTTACGGGCCACGGAGGCTTCCTTGGCCGAGCTATCTGCAAAGAACTTATCAGCAAAGGCTATGAAGTTCGAGGTCTCGCGAGAAATCGATATCCGGAACTGGAGGAACTTGGCGTCAAGTCGTTACAAGCCTCTGCCGTGGATGTGGCAGCGTGCGAGGAAGCCAGTCGCGGCGTAGACGCGGTGATTCATACCGCAGCGCTGGCAGGAGTGTGGGGACCAGCCAAGCCATTTGAACTGGCGAATGTCGTGGCGACCGACAACCTTCTTCAGTCGAGTTTGCGAAACGGTGTACGAGCGTTTGTATTTACCAGTTCGCCATCTGTGACCTTTGGCGGAATGCCTCAATGCAACATCGACGAAAGCGCACCTTATCCGGATCGTTGGCTATGCCATTATCCACGCACCAAAGCGATCGCAGAGAAGCAAGTTTTAGAAGCGAATCGATGCGGTCATTTCTCGACATGTGCGCTTCGCCCCCATTTGATTTGGGGAGTGGGGGATCCGCATCTGATTCCCAGAGTCATCGACCGTTGCCAAAGTGGAAAGCTACGGCGTGTGGGCGACGGCAAAAACTTAATCGATACGGTGCATGTGGATTACGCCGCAATCGCGCATCGTTTGGCATTAGCACGGATGTTGCAGCACGATCGGCATGCGGCTGGAAAAGCGTACTTCATCACTGACGGTAGTCCGATAGAATGCTGGGAATGGATCACAAACATCTTAGAATCGGCTGGTATGAAGCCTCCCCAGAAAAGGATTAGCTTTGCCGCAGCCTATCGGATCGGGGCGATTTTAGAACTGATGTATCGGCTGGCAGGCTCCAAAAAGGAACCGCCAATGACTCGGTTCGTCGCCGCCCAACTGGGCGTGGATCACTATTTCAACATTACGGCCGCGCGGACAATTCTAGGCTACGATCCGATGAACGATCGATCTGAGCAATTTGCCAAGCTTCGATCATTTGCTTCCCCCTGATCTTGGGGAGCATGGAAGTCGCTGCTTTCGGTCGCCATTGCACTTCTTTTCGATTAGAATTTGGTTTGAGTTTTGTCCGTCGTTTCCTCTTATGTAACCGAAACCCAATGAATATGCTCCGAAACAATCGACGCGAGTTCCTCGGCACCACTCTTACCGCGGCAACGGCTGCGGGAATTGCACAGGGTGGGTTCTTCAGTTCGTCCACTTACGGAAGAGAAAACAAGAAACTCGGGGTCGCTTTGGTCGGTCTTGGCAGCCTTAGCACCAATCAGATTGCCCCCGGATTGTTGAACTCGGCCCACTGCAAGTTGACAGCCATTGTTACGGGAACTCCCGAAAAGGAGAAACAATGGGCGGACAAATATGGAATCCAGCCCGACCATATCTACAACTACCAGAGCTTTGACAAAATCGCGTCCGACGATTCTGTCGACATCGTCTACATCGTCCTTCCCAACAACATGCATGCGGAATTTACTATCCGCGCAGCGAAGGCAGGCAAGCATGTTCTTTGTGAAAAACCGATGGCCAATAGTGTAGCAGACTGCCGCGCGATGATCGATGCTTGCAAAACAGCAGACCGCAAGCTTGCAATCGGTTATCGCTGCCAGTTTGAACCGCATCATATAAAGAGCATGCAGATTGCTCGCAGCAAAGAACTCGGAGCAATCAAAATGATTGAAGCGGGTTTTGGCTTTACCATTGGCGATCCAAAGCAATGGAGGCTCCGTAAGGAGCTTGCGGGTGGTGGTGCATTGATGGACGTCGGAATCTACGCGCTCCAATCTTGTCGTTACCTTCTGGGTGAAGAACCAAAGATGATCACGGCACAAGAAACCAAAACCGATGCAGTGAAGTTTGCGGAAGTGGACGAATCGATCACATGGCTCATGCAGTTCCCTTCAGGGGTCCTGGCTTATTGCAGCACTAGCTACAACTTCAATGGCCTCAATCGCTTTCAAGCCTTTACCGACAAGGGATTTATTCGGATGGATCCAGCCTTCGGATATTCCGACGTACGTTTAGAAACTTCGAAGGGCAAGATCGATCTCCAATCGCAAGATCAATTCGCCACAGAGCTGGACAACTTCGCGAAGTGCATTTTGGAAGATCAGACCTCCAAAGTTTCGGGCGAAGAAGGCCTGAAGGATCTACTCGCTATCGAGGCAATCTACAAGTCGATCGCAACGCGAACGACTGTTGCTGTCGAATCCTAAGTCTTCTGATATCGCTTCCACCATGAACTTTCGCAAATCGTTAGAAGAAACGAATGCCCAGTCTGCGCCGATGGCGTCGGAACATCGCGATGAAATTTTGCGAATGAGTCCCGAGCAGGCGATACGCAATGATGCAGACCCCGAGGTGCAATTGTTCCCTACCGTTGGGTATCGATTGCGTGGCGATTCTTTATGGCGGGTCCAAATTCAAGGACGTATTTCCCAAGCTTCCCAAGCATCGCTCGGGAAGCGAATCATGTTGCGAGGATTGATTCGGGCCTTGAACGTTCCTGCTGACGTGGCGCAAGGGGATCTGTTCCAAAATCGAGTACGAGGTTTTTTAGCTGCACCGATCGCGGGGGCTCGGATCCAAATCGAGCTAGCGGGTCAGCATTATGTTTTGCCGCGAAAGTCCAAATCGAGCGGGCTTTTTCAATGCAAATTAGACCTAACCGATAAGCAACTCGAGCGTTTTAAAAGGTACGGCAGCGTCAAATTCCAAGACACATCCGTCCCTAGTCAAGATGCGAATCAAATGGAGGTGCTGCAAAAGTGGGACGTGGGCTTGGGCGGGCAAGCTAGCAGCCAAGTTTTTCTCGCGGAACGATCTGGCGTTAGCGTTATTACCGACATCGATGATACGATCAAGCTGACCGAAGTGAACAGCCGACGACGAATGCTACAACGTACCTTTTCAGAACCCTTCGAATCGATCGAAGGCATGGCGAACATCTACCAGCGATGGGCCGAACAAGGTGCCTTGTTTCATTATGTCAGCAGTAGTCCATGGCAAATCTATGACGCCTTGAACCAATTCCTTGTGGACAATGCGTTTCCATCCGGCAGCATGCACCTGAAGTGGTTCCGATTGCGTGACGAACTGTTTAAACGATGGCAGCTTCTGCGTCGAAAGAGCAAGGGCGGGGTTATCCGAACACTGATTAGGCGACTTCCGAATCGTTCCTTCCTTCTTGTTGGCGATAGTGGCGAGCGGGACCCCGAGATTTATGCCAAGCTGGCCTCCAAGTTCCCAAGACAGGTTACCCGAATTTGCATTCGCCAAATCCAAGCCAATCCATTGGATCCAGAGCGACTCAATAAACTCTATCGCCGGTACGGAATGACCGTTCCCATTCAGGTGTTTTCATCACCCAGTCAATTGGGCGAACTGGTAACGACCTAGCACACGACTTCCTAGACCATCACTTCACGCAATGCTCTTAGGCCGCGTTTTAAAAGGCCCGCTACGGCCATCTCCGATTTTCCTGTGCGATCGGAGATTGACTTGAGCGACATGCCCTCGAGATACCGCATGCGAATCGCTTCACGCTGCGTTTCGGGAATTTTGTCCAAGCAAGAGGCCAAAACAACAGCCGCTTCATCTCGCATCAAGCGTTGGCTAGGCGACGATGACTCCGATGGAATCAAGTCCTCCATCCCTAACGAACTACCGCCCGACTCGGAGGCGACGCGAAGCACAACTTCCTTACGCGCAGATCGCTTCTGGGTAACAAGGTGTTCTTGGTGTGCCGTAGCAACATTGTTTCGGAGAATATTGGCCAGCCAAGCCAAAAGGGACTCGATCGATTCCCCGCGAAACTGAGGGAAATCGCGAGATGCCTCCAAATAGGTAGTTTGCACAACGTCGGCGGAGTCCATGCGGCCCTGAAGCCGATCATCCAGCATGCGTTGAGCGATGACATTCAGGTACGGGCGAAACCGATTGAGCAGTTCGCCTTTGGCTTTCTCGTCCCCTTGCTTGGCTTGGTCAAGAATTTGTTGCGAATCAAAAAGCACCTGGAGACCTCGTCGTGGTTAAGCCTACTTGCTAGCCATCATTTTCTGAACTTCTTGCAAAGACGTTTCGCCGATAGCACAGGCAAGAATACCTTCCTCTTGGAAGCCTAGGTGCCCTTTCTTCTTGGCGAACTTTCGAATTTCATCGGGTGTTCCGGCATACTTCAGGATGGCTTTTTTCATCTCGTCGTCGACGAGGAGCAGTTCAAAAATCGCCATCCGCCCAAAGTAACCGCGGCCATTGCATTTCTTACAAATCTCGATCTCAATCGGGTTCCCTTTCGCATCCACACGTTCTTCCGGTGGCGGAGGGAATGTCGGCTGGAATAGCTTTTGAACTCGGCCGGCTGGGATTCCCAGCTTCTGAAGAAGCTGGGGAGTTGGTTGGAAGGGCTGTTTGCAATTGGAGCATAAGCGACGAACCAAGCGTTGATTGATCACGCCAGTCAGCAGCTTAACGAGATCCTTGGCTTCCGAACGATAAGTCCCAAGCAACTTGATCACGGCGTCCACCGCGTCGACAGCGACCATGCGAGTGATCGCGTGCTTGCTTTGTTTGGAAACTTGGTCGATGGTCCTTTCCGCAATGTAAGAATTGATCAAGCTGGGCATGACCAGTACGTCCGGTTGCTTGAGCAAAATCTTTTCGTACGCTGCTTCGGGGGCGTCGCCAACACCTGGAACAAAGAAGTTCTGGGTTACATTGATGATCTCAGGATCTGCATCCGCTTTGTTTTCGAGCGATACGAAATCGCGAACGTATTTATCCGCAGCCTCCAAGGTAACTCGCCAAGTGGTTGGCAAGCCTTGTCCAGCAGGCCCGCTGACAAGAACAATTCCTTCGTTGCCGTTCAGCAAACCTCGGAAGGTTGTTACCATCGCCTCGCGCATTCCCAGGTCAGTTAAAGTCTTCAGCGTTGGCTTCTTGGTATCGATCGATATCAGGACTCGTTCGCCGGACGGGACCCCCGCACTCATGAACGAAACCACCCAATCGATGTCTTTGAAGTTGGTCGCAAATTTTGCTTCCTGTTTGGCTTTGCGCTCCACTGGGTTTAGCCCCAGCATCTTCTTCATAACCACCAGAGCGGCGTCCCCCGTGGGGCGATCCAGCGGTGGCAGGCCTTCCCAGTTCCCGTCGATTCGATAGCGAACCACAGCACCTTGGGCTGAAAAATCCATCAGGATTCGATCCGCGCGACCACCTATCGCGTTGGCCAGAAGAATGATAGCCGTCGGGTAGCCTGGCAGTTGCCTAGACGCGATCATCAATCCCTGCGCCTCATCCTTCCCGATCCCGATTGTCTTCACTTCCAAAGGAGGAATGACGACGTTCTCGGCTCCAATTTGAGGTGCATTGTCAGAAGCAGACGGCTTTGCTTTCTTTTTTCCAAACATTTACTGAAAAGAATCTTGGTTGAGTCAGGCTCTTCAAGCAGCTTGACGAGGAGGTTTCAAAGTAGGAGAACGAACGGGTGATGTTGTGAATTCGGATCGAGTGCTCTGCGCACGAAAACCGCTAGATGATACCTGGCTGACTGACGTTGATGCCCTTGAGAGCCATCTTCAATGCATCGGGGTTGGGTGCCACTTCAAAAGCCGTTGGGCGATCGATCAAGCCATCGTCAATCAACTGCTTGAGACTCATCGTAAAGTCTTGCATTCCGTCTTGAGCCCCGATTCGGATAGCGTCCGACAGCTTTTGGTCTTTGCCTTCCAGGATCAGTTTTCGAATCATGGGGCTAAAGGTCATGATCTCGCACGTAGGAACTCGGCTGACCCCTTCCTTAATGGATGGCAGGAGCTTTTGGGCCACGATCCCTTTCATGTTAAAGGCCATCGCGTTTCGAATCGCATTGTGCAATTCTTCCGGGAACAAGTCCAGAATACGACCAATGGTGGAGGGGGCCGTCGACGCGTGAATGGTACCAAACACCAAGTGCCCAGTTTCAGCAGCATGGATGGCCGTCATAAATGTTTCTTGATCGCGCATTTCACCGACGAGGATGATGTCTGGGTCTTCCCGAACCGCGTGCTTCATTGCGATTTCGAAATTCTTAACATCCGTCCCAACTTCTCGTTGATTGATCAAGCATTTGTCTTCGGTATATACAAACTCGATCGGGTCTTCGAGGGTCAAGATGTGTTTCCGATAGGTTGCATTGATCCAGTTCAACATGGACGCAATGGTGGTACTTTTTCCTGAACCCGTCACACCGGCTAGCAGCACCATCCCTTGGTCGTACTTGCAGAGTTCTTCTAGGATCGGTGGCAAAAACAAGCCCTTGAAGTTGGGGATGAAGTTGTTGATCCGTCGAGCGACCAAGCCGGGGCGTCCCAACTGCTTGAGCATGTTCACGCGAAACCGCCAGTTCTCTCCGTCCACGTTAATGGTGTACGAGAAGTCAGCCCCGCCTTCTTCTTCAAAGATCCGACGGTTGCGGTCATCCAGCATTGGAATCAGTAGACGCACCATTTCTTCGACATCGATCGGTGGGCGATTGAGCGGCTTCAGGTCCCCTTTGACACGCACGATCGGTGGTGTTCCTACCTTCAAATGCAAGTCGCTCCCCAGAAGCTTGACGCACGCCTTGAAAAGCTTGTCTACTTCCAGTTCTTTTTTGGTAACCAAGAGCGAGGCTGCGAGATCCTCGGACGAAGAAGGCGCTCGAGTATTGGCGGCTGGGCGAGCTTCTGCAATGGCCATAGTTCACACTCTGACAAAAAGAAAAAATCGGTAAGGAACTCGGTAAAGTACGTTGGCTACGACAATCCTATTCTATCCTGACTCAGTTCAGAAGAAATAGAATCATAACCTTACTGGAATTCCACAATCTGACATGAGGCGTTTGGTTTCGGCAATGGTGTACTCACCAAAGTGAAAAATGCTTGCAGCCAGGACGGCGTCCGCCTTTCCCTTTAAAATCGCTTCTACCAAATGTTCTGGTTTTCCTGCCCCACCGCTAGCGACGACAGGGATTTGAACCGCGTCGCTCACCGCCGAAGTGATTGGCAAGTCGTAGCCGTCTTTGGTCCCGTCGCGGTCCATGCTGGTAAGGACGATTTCGCCCGCACCCAACTTTTCCACTTCTCTGGCCCACGCAACCGCTTCTAAACCCGTAGGTGTTCGACCACCGTTGATGTGGACTTCCCAGAACTCGGCTCCATCGCGAATGACGCGACGCGGGTCGATGTTCACCACGATGCATTGCGAACCAAAGCGATCAGCGGCCTGCTTGACAAATTGAGGGTCTTTGCAAGCGGTGGAGTTGATCGAAACCTTGTCGCACCCCGCTTGCAGCAAAACTCGGATGTCTTCAATCGTTCGAATTCCGCCACCGACCGTGAGTGGCATAAAGACCTGTTCGGCCGTGCGGCGCACGACATCCAGCATGATTCCACGATCTTCGTGGCTAGCTGTAATGTCCAAGAACACAAGCTCGTCGGCACCTTCCTGCTCGTACCTTTGAGCGATCTGGACCGGGTCCCCGGCATCGCGCAAATGAATAAAATTGGTCCCTTTGACGACGCGACCTTGATGAACGTCCAGGCAAGGAATCACTCGTTTTGCCAGCATGAACCGCCCCTTTTACCCAAACCTACGAACGTTATTGAGGTGCGACCTGTTGGTCCAAGGAATTTTGAAACTGGTCGAAAAGGTAGCTGCTGTCGTGAGGCCCTGCAGAAGCTTCTGGGTGGTACTGGACGCTGAAGGCATTCAATTCCTTGTGGCGGACTCCCGCAATCGTATTGTCGTTCAAGTTCCTATGGGTGATCTCCAGACAATCCGGCAAAGTCTCTTCGTGGACGGCAAACCCATGATTTTGTGATGTGATTTCAACTTGGCCGGTGATGCAATTCAGAACCGGTTGGTTTGCCCCGCGATGCCCGAACTTCAACTTAAACGTCTTCGCTCCTGCGGCGAGCGACAAAAGTTGGTGGCCCAAACAAATGCCGAAAACTGGTTTTTTGCCAAAGAGCTTTCGAATTGTGTCGATCGCATAGGTCAATGGTTCCGGATCTCCAGGCCCATTGCTCAGGAACACTCCGTCAGGCTGATGCGCGAGAACTTCTTCGGCGGTCGCCGTTCCAGGAAGGATGGTGACTCGATTTCCGCGTTGGGATAAATGACGGGGAATGTTCCACTTCATTCCAAAATCCAAGCAAACCACGTGCGGTTGCTGCGCACCAGGGGTCGTACGCGGATCGTAAGAAGACAGGCCGTGCAAAGCTTCGTTCCAAGTTCGCGATTCGCTGGGTAGCACTTCTCGAACCAGATCCCGTCCAACGAGTCCGGCGCTCGAGCGGGCTTTGTGAACTAACGATTCATGATCGCAATCCGTGACCGAAACGATGCCCTTCAGAGCTCCAAGACTTCGAATCTTTCGCACTAAAGCGCGAGTATCAATTCCTGACACCGCTACGATTTCATGCTTGGCCAAATACTCTGGCAGAGACCCGCTGGCCCTAAAGTTGCTGTAAAGCCGGCTGCATTCGCGAACGACAAACCCTGCGATTCTCGGCTTTGCGGATTCAATGTCTTCCTCGTTGACACCCACATTTCCGATCATCGGATAAGTCATCGTGACGATTTGACCACGGTAACTTGGGTCCGTCAGGATTTCTTGATAACCGGTGAGGGAGGTGTTAAATACAACCTCCCCGTCCGATTCCCCTTCGAAGCCGATCGAAACACCTTCGAAAACGGTTCCGTCCTCGAGAGCTAAAAAACCTGGTTTTCCTTGCCGAATCAAAGCTTCCAACCTCAATTATCCGAGAACAATGTGAGACTTGAAGAGGCACAAGGCCTAAGAACCTCAAGTCTGGCGTGATCATAGCTCATCCCAGACGGATTCACCAGTCATCGGATTTCGTGTTTGCACCTGATTTTCCTTGCCTCCCTCTCTTCAATTCTTTTTTTTTGCTTATCCTGGAAGCCTTGGACTGAAATGTCTCGAACCTGCGAAGCGCGGCAATCGTACCTGCCCCTGAGCTTTCGAAACACCAGCCTCAAAAACAAGACTTTGGTCATTCCTCTTTTTCTCCACTCGTATCCAAATTGAGCAGATTCGCTATGTCCTTTGACATCCCGACACCCATTTTCGCGGCTGACTTTTGGATGACCTTGTGGCTCACCCCCATCTGGTTCCTAGCAGTCGGGATTGTGGCGGGCTTCGCTATTCTGTTCGGATTTCTAGGACTATTTAAAGTACTTTCCCAAGTCGGAATGCTGGAAAAATTGCGGCGCGATGGGTCCGCAAACGTCATTGCTGCAGCGATTACTTTGGTACTTGGCGGTTTGCTGGCCGCTTACCTTCGTGTCGGTGGTGGTTCTGTCTTGTTTCGCTCCCCTTCAGGTTCATTCGAATCGGAAGAATGGGCCATGTTTTGCTTAGCCACAACGATGATGATTGGCATCGTGGTTTGGGCGGTGCTTTTCTGTTCATCGAGTCGGTTTTTGAGCGAGTTGCGATCGTTGCTTTTCGAAGGTGTTGGCCTCTATATGGTCGCAACTTTGAGCACGATGGCAGCGATTGGTTTGGCTTCGACCTTTTTGGTTTCGAATCCCGTGGGTGCTTTGCGAAGTATTCCAGAATTGTTCACGTCTCAAAACGTCGATCGTAAATTCGACGCTCCGCCAATCGGAAGCGATGGTGTAGCACCGTTCCAAAAGATCGACTTGCAGTACTCGCCTGATAATCTTTCCTTCATTCAACTGAAGTCAGATAGAAGACTGTTGTTGACCGACGGACCCTCGATTAGAGAATCGAAAGAGAAGACTCTGACGATCGAAGCCAATCAACCCATTATTTGGACAGCCAAAATGGGTGCCAAAGACAGTCCTCTACCCATGTCCGACGAGTCGCAAATTTACATCCAAAATCAAGAAGTGGACAAAGCAGTCTTCGAAGTCGTTCTCGCATCGGCTCCGAAAGTAAGGGAATCGCTCACGTTTGTCTTGGTTGCTTTGTTTGTGGTGGTTTTTGGATTGTTGTTCATGTTGATGCAAGCCGTTGCACCGAAAGCCGCCGCGATCGCTCTTTCTGCTGCCAAAAGCGAGTTGTCTCAACCGCTACCAACCATTTTGATGTTGTTGGTCGCATTAACCATTTTGCTGTTCGTCTTCTTGCCATTTCACACCTTGGGTGAAGACATTAAGTTGCTCAAAGACTGTGGCGTAACGCTCATTTTGCTGGCTGCAACGTTCCAGGCCGTCTGGTCTGCAAGTACTTCGGTCAACGATGAGATTGAAGGCAGAACGGCCCTAACCTTGCTTAGCAAGCCAGTGCATCGCCGATCGTTTATCATCGGAAAGATTATGGGAATCACCTGGATTGTGATGTTGATGTTCTTAGTGCTAGGCTCTGCCGAGCTATTGGCGGTGGCTTACAAGCCGATGGTGGAAGCTCGGGAATCGTCTCTCGATGCGCCCACTTGGCAACAATGCCACAACGAAGTGATGCAGACCATCCCTGGACTCGCCATGGCGTTCTTCCAGGCATCGGTCCTAGGAGCCTTCGCGGTTGCTTTAGGAACGCGTTTCTCACTCATCGCCAATTTTTCGATTTGCTTCTCCATCTACCTTCTTGGACACCTGACGCCGACCATCGTAGATTCTGCTGCGGATGGATTGCCACTGGTAGAGTTCTTCTCTCAGTTGATCTCAGCCGTTGTACCCAACCTAAGTCACTTCTCCATGGAAGCAGCTATCGATGCTGAAGTTAGTATTCCCTGGACTGTCCTGGCGAGTATTTTGGTCTACACAACCATCTACGGAATCGCCGCCACCCTGATGGGTTTGCTGCTGTTCGAAGATCGGGATTTGGCATAGTCCAGTGAAACGAATTGTTCATTGCTTCCCCATTCAGGACTATCACCTAGAATGGATGAAGGCTGCGGCCCCTGGGTTCGATTTTATTGAAGCAACCCAGGAAACAATCCCGCATCGAATCATGGATGCGGACATTTTTGTTGGACACGCTAAAGTTCCAGTTCCTTGGGACGACGTGGTGCAGCAAGGTAGGCTGAAGTTCATCCAGTCGTCGGCTGCCGGCCTAGATCACTGTCTCTCCCCAAGCGTGATTGATTCGGACATCGTGGTCTGCAGTGCTTCCGGACTGTTTGCAAATCAAGTTGCAGAACAAACATTGGCGTTGCTCATAGGACTGCTACGAGGCATTCCGATCTTTTACCGACAATGGCAACGCCGCGAGTTCGTACGTCGCCCAACAGATGATTTGCATGGCAAACGCATTGGCATCGTCGGCATGGGCGGAAATGGACGACGCTTGGTCGAAGTGTTGCAACCCTTTCGCGTTACGATTCGTGCGACGGACTACTTCCCGGAAGAAAAGCCCGAAGGAGTTCAGCAGTTGCTGCCGCACACGGAGCTCATGGAACTAGCAGCTTGGTCGGAGGTTCTAATCCTGACGCTTCCCTTGAATGCCATGACTCGAGGTTGTGTTAACGGAAGCATCATCAACGCACTGCCCAAAGGCTCTTATCTCATCAACGTGGCACGAGGTGCTTGCGTTGCGGAATCGGATCTCTGTGAAGCTTTGGAGTCCGGTCATTTGGCGGGCGCAGGGCTGGACGTTACCGATGTCGAGCCGTTGCCAGAAAGCAGCCCGTTATGGAATTTCTCGAACGTTCTTATCACACCTCATGTGGGTGCGCAAGCGAAGCTAAGAACGGACGACACCACCCAACTGATCTGCGAGAACTTAAGACGCTATTTGTCCAGCAGCTCGCTTTACAATATTGTCGACAAGAAACTAGGGTTCCCTCATCCGTCAGTTCTCTACAAACCCTAAGTGTACGGATCAAATCTTCGCGGGTATTTCGGCGACCATCTTGCCCTTTCACTACACGTTTCGCGAGGTAATGCTGATCGAACAAGAGGGCGAGGGGCGGTGGAAAACGATTGCTACAGTCGGCAACGCGAAGGTGGGCCTTGAGCCCTC
>JBIKLJ010000141.1:0-13174 GCA_044359895.1 Pirellula sp. | reverse complement strand
AAAAGAGGAAGAAAGGCAAAGTGGTAACCGTCGTTCGCGGCCTAACCGCAATCGCCAATGATCTTCCTGGCGTTCTTAAGTTACTCAAGAACGCTTGCGGCGCAGGAGGCACCGTCGAAGGGGATACGATCGAAATTCAGGGAGATCACGGTTCTCGCATGAAAAAACAACTTGAACAGATTGGCTATAGGGTCAAATAGGGGCCAGCCGAATGCTATCGAAGTCGCGATTTTCTTAGCTATCAATCCTCTCCTCATGAAAGGATCGGATTTTTCGTTACGGTTTACCTAAACCGATTCAATTTAGTCGGCCAGCAGTTCCGATACTAGCAGCACAACCCGATTTCAGGCGATCGATTGGACATACCTTTCGGATCGTGCAGAGTCTTAGTGGAACGGTGGACGAAATATTATGACCGTGTTGCAGCGTACGATTCGAATGTTTGTTTTAGCGGCACTCGCTATATCGAGCCAAGTTGGCTATTCGCAAGACGGATATCATCCGTTTTCGGAGCCGATGGAGTTTGATCCTGATTGGCAATTCTTTGCACCTGTCCAGACTCAGGACTTTGAGGATTTGACCACTCGCCAACGTGCGAACAATGGCTTCTACCTAACGTACGATAGGTTACGTTTTGGGATGAGCCGATCGCTTACGGAGTCGGCTAGCAGTGCGATTGACTTCACCTGGGGGAATCGATTTGATTTCGGCTGGATGAAGAGCGATGAATCTGGCTGGATGTTCTCGACGACTCATGTCGGCGGGCCCAACAGCAGCAACATTCTTGAGCAACAGCGATTGAACCAGTTCGTCAATGATGACGACGGTGGTAACGGCGTTGGAGGTGCTATTTCGCCATCGCAGGCGATCGTCGGAGAATTGCCTTTTCTACCGTACTACTTTAGAAACGATATACAAGGAGAACGGCTGTACCAGTTGTTCGACAGCGTCAACATTGCGTCCTTCACTAGCTTTGAAGCAAACAAAGTATGGCGAATGGAACCCTATCGTTACGGTGGAATCTTGGAACCTATGATCGGGCTTCGCTACGCCAACTTTGCTGACACGGCTCACAATGACACGTACAATGCGTTTAACATTTTCGACGGTGCACTTCCACCGGCGATTATCGGTACCGGAGAAACGCTCTTGCAGGACAATGTGCAAACAGATAACCATATGCTGTTAGGCCAAATAGGCTTCCGCTACACCAAATTTATCAACCGTTGGACGCTGTCGAACGACATGAAGTTCTTCGGTGGCCAAGTTTACCAAAATCAGCAGACATCACGGATTGTATCAACAGCGACCTACGAGGACGCCATCACTGCCGGAGATCCACCGTTGACCGATAATGATCACCGTGGATCTTCTTTCTCCGGTCGCAAGAACGAAGAATCGACTTGGGGCTTTGATCTGCGAGTTGAGGGTGCCTATAAAGCTACCAAGTACTTGGATCTTCGAGGCGGATTCGGAATGATCTACTTCGGAAATGGAATCTGGCGAGGCTCGACCATCACTTCGCAGGGGCCACAATTCCTGCAAAATCAGTCGGTCGTCATGCCAGCCTTCACCTTTGGTATCGCTCTGAACCGGTAGCATGCACGGAACAAAACAACTTCATAAAAAGGCAGCTCGCACGAGCTGCCTTTTTTCGTTTTGACCTGCTGTTGTATCCAATTCTTGAGCCGTGGGCGGTAGCCGCGAGATTTGCTTTTTCAGGGAATCCGTAACGCGGCTAGCGCCCACGGCTCAGTTTGGAACAAGCAGGATAGCTTTGGTTTCGCGACGGAAGTTGGTACACTTCTTCTGGCCTACTGGCAACAACGGTCCAAAGCGATCTAATAGCATCATGGCAAACACATTCAATCTACAAAATTGGTTCGGCAGTTCCGAACGAGCCCTTTCCACCGCCACCCAAGGGGAAGGACCGCAAGGCAAACTTCCCTTGACCGATGAGATGCTAAAGACTTGGTCGAGTGGCGATCTATTCGGTTGGACTCAGAATGCCGGCATGGGTTGGGACATTCAGAAAATGATGGGGCCTCAGTTTTTGCTCCTGAGCACCCAGGGCGGAATTCGGGCAGAAGACGGTAGCCCCATCGCGCTTGGGTACCATACCGGGCACTGGGAAGTTGGCTTGATGATGCAAGCCGCCGCGAAGTGGTTGAGCGACCGAGGTGGAGTCCCCTTTGCTGGCTTTGTGAGCGATCCCTGTGATGGTCGCACGCAAGGGACAGTCGGGATGTTCGATTCGTTGCCTTATCGAAATGACGCTGCGGTTGTTTTTCGTCGCTTGATCCGTTCCTTGCCTACACGACGAGGGGTGCTTGGAATTGCAACCTGCGACAAAGGCTTGCCGGCCATGATGCTGGCTCTTGCGGGAAGTTCGAAGCTGCCAAGTGTGATTGTTCCTGGTGGCGTTACTTTGCCAGCGAAGGATGCGGAGGATTTGGGCAAGGTTCAAACGATCGGGGCTCGATATTCGCACGGAATGATCTCGTTGGAAGAGGCTGCGGAGGCTGGGTGCAAAGCTTGCGGGTCACCTGGGGGTGGCTGTCAATTTCTTGGAACCGCCGCAACGGCCCAAGTGATCGCCGAAGCGTTGGGCATGACGGTTCCGCATGCCGCGTTAGCTCCTAGCGGTCAGCCGATCTGGTATGAAATGGCTCGTCAGTCCGCAGCGGTTCTATGGGATCAGCATCAGCGCAAAGCGACTCTACAACAAGTTCTCACCGAAGACTCGTTCTACAATGCAATCGCGGTCCATGCTGCCTGTGGTGGGTCAACGAATCTGCTGCTGCATGTGCCCGCCGTTGCCTTTGCAGCGGGATTACCCAGGCCATCGTTGGAGCTTTGGGAAGAGATCAATCGCAAGGTAACGCGATTTGTCGACGTGCTTCCGAATGGGCCTCAATACCATCCGACGGTCCGTTTGTTCATGGCGGGTGGAGTACCGGAAATCATGTGGCACCTTCGCGAGCTGGGAATCGCGCGATGCGATGCTAAAACGGTGACCGGGATGACATGGCATCAAATCTTGGACTCCTGGGAAAAATCAGACCGTCGCAACGCCCTTCGCGAAATGTTGCGGGAACGGGACGGAGTCGACGCTGACGAAGTCATCATCCCACCGCAAAAGGCAAAGGCTATGGGGTTAACGAGCACGGTTTGCTTTCCGAAGGGAAACATTTGCCCGGATGGTTCGGTCATTAAGTCGACAGCCATCGACCCAACGGTCATCGACGCCGATGGCATCTACCGCAAAACAGGCCCCGCGCGTGTCTTCACTACCGAGAAGGAGGCTGTTGCAGCAGCCAAGGGGCAACACGAACGGCCGCTTCAGCCTGGTGACATTGTTATTCTGATTGGGCGAGGTCCTATGGGGACCGGGATGGAAGAGACTTATCAGTTGACGAGCGCCTTAAAACATCTCGAGTATGGCAAGCACGTGGCGGTCGTTACCGATGCAAGGTTCAGTGGTGTCAGTACGGGAGCGTGCATCGGGCATGCAGGGCCAGAAGCCCTTGCGGGTGGACCTATCGGGAAGCTTCGCGATGACGATCGAATTCGAATCGAGATCGATCGGACCACCTTGCATGCTTCGGTGAACTTCGTTGGCTGTGAGGGGCGTGAGTTCTCGCCGGAAGAAGGCGTTCGAATCTTAAGTGAACGTGCTCTTCATCCAGGGCTTCGGCCGGACGAGCGGTTGCCGGACGATACGCGGCTCTGGGCAGCTCTTCAAAAGGTGAGTGGCGGAACATGGGGCGGATGCGTTTATGATATCGATCGCATTCTGGAAGTGCTCGAAGCGGGCTCGAAGGCGTTGTCCAAGCCATGATCCTGTTGCTCGATAATCACGATAGCTTCGTGTACAACCTGGATCGCTATCTCAAGCAACTTGGGCAATCAACACTGGTGGTTCGAAGCGACGCGATCACCCTGGATGCCATCCTTCGGCTGGACTTGGACGCGATTGTGATTTCGCCAGGCCCCAAGGCCCCCGACGATGCAGGTTGCTCCATGGAAGTCGTGCGTCGTCTCTCGAATCAAATTCCCATCCTTGGCGTTTGTCTTGGGCATCAAGCGATCGGACAGGCCTTCGGCGGGAAAATTGTGCGAGCGAACCAACCGATGCATGGCAAAAGTTCGATGATTGAACACAACGAAAGTCGACTGTTTCAAAACATCCCCAATCCGTTTCAAGTGGGCCGATACCATTCCCTTGTGATTGATCCTGAAACACTTCCAGAAAATCTGAAAGTGACCGCATGGACGGTCGACCAGACCATCATGGCGATCGAACATACGTCGATGCCTGTCTTCGGGGTACAGTTTCACCCCGAGTCGATCTTGACCGAGGATGGATATCAGTTGTTGACCAACTTTTTAAGTGCTGCCGGCCTTCACGCGAAGCCCATTCCCAAAAAGGATTTGATGCTTCGCGCAGAATAGACGCAGAATAGACGCAGAATAGACGCAGAATAGACGCAGAATAGACGCAGAATAGAGCAGAATAGAGCAGTATCGCGCGGTAGTGATACCACAACGCTTTGGACTTGCTTTAGCGTTTGGAATTGGCTGGCATATTAAAAAGAATGTAGGTGCCGCTCTTTCCTGCCACGGCGATGTCCATCCGCTGATCGCCATTCAAGTCACCTGTCGCGATTTGAAGTCCAACACCGACGTGGCCTTGTTCGATGACCGACTTTTTGAATTCGCCGTTGACCAGTTTGTAGAAATTGATTTCTGGCATATCCTTCCCGCCTGGATCGCCACCATTGTGAGCGAAGTAACGTTTCCCGCTGATCAGTTCGTCGACACCATCACCATCCAGATCGGCAAGCGCTAGTGCATGAGGTTGCGAGAAGGCCTTGTCGATGATTCGCTCTTCGAACTGTAGCGAGCCATCCGTTTTGGGTGCGAGCTGTTTCCAAAAGAACAAGCCGTAGTCGTGTCCAGCGCCGATCAAGACATCGTTCTTGCCGTCCTGGTCGATATCACGTACCAACATAGGGATGCTGCCTTGGATGTTCCAGTCTGGATGGAATGCCCAGGTTTGTCCCCAAGGATCGGTGGCTGGTTGTTCGTACCAGCCGGAACCGATCAAGATATCGGTGCGGCCGTCGTTGTTGATATCCCCGGTGCCCATTCCATGCTGGTTGCTAGCCTTGCTGATCACGACTTGTTCAAGTCGGTAGGCGGCCTTCGATTCGGGTGCTGGGTCGGACTTGATGAAGCGCCAAACGATCATGGGATTGGATTTGTTCCAGCTGTTCACGATCCATTCGTTCATCCCATCGCCATCCAAATCCGCCATCAATTGCGCTTCATTTTCAGTGGCTTTGGTATCGACCAGAAGATGGCGTTTCCAAGTTTGTCCGAGCCGAATTGCCTCGGGACCTGGATTCTCAAACCAAGCGACTTCGGTTGGAATAAACGAACCGGCGATGACGTCCATGCGGCCGTCTTGATTGACATCCATCAAGAAGTCACCGTTGCTTTGAACATAGCCGTTCCAGTCTTCAATCAGTCTGAGGGGTCTTGGCTTAAAGTCGGGTGCTGGGTACCAATTGCGCCCTGCAACCACGTCCGCTTTACCATCCCCATTCATGTCGCCTATCGCGCAGCCTTCGTTGGAATCCAAAGTAAGCTGTTCGATTTTCCAGGAGATATCTTGTGCGGAAAGTGGTGCTGTCAAAGAACCATGGGTGGAAATACCCACAGCAAACAGACACACAGCCAGAGCATTGCGTTTCATGAATGTTCTCAGTTCAGGAGAGGTTGGGTCGGCAGGAAGGACAGGTAGGGCAAGAGCTTTTTTGTTCAGCTTCACCCTTGTAGTATAGAAGGATCCCGCGTTACTTCTACCACCATTCGCGAAAACACTGGTGCCGAAGGAGTGTGATATGGGCCCATGAAGCAAGGGGGTGCAGAAGGCTTCGCTTGCCATGGATTCCCAAGGGGGTATGTTTACAGCGAGATTAAGTATCAGAATAACGTTGGATTGGGGGGGCGATGGCAATTACCTGGACCGAAGAGAATGCGTTTCAAGAACGGATCAATACTTGGACTCACGCTTTCGGATTCCTTCTCAGCATCCCGGCCGGGGGGGCTTTGGTCAGCTTGGGGTTGCAGAAATCTAGCCCGATGGCATTGGCCTGCGTTATCTACGCTGCGAGCCTTTCCGCGATGTACTTGTTCTCGACCCTTTCACATGCGGTTCAGTCGCCAGACTTACGGCACCGCATCCGTTCTTTGGACCAAGGGTTCATCTATGCCTTGATCGCAGGCACGTTCACGCCGTTGATCGTTGCGTTTTTGGAGCCAGGGATGTGTTTAGGCATGTTGTTCTTTGTTTGGCTTTCGGCGGCCATTGGGTTCTATTCCAAGGTGTTTTCGAAACACAGAATCGATAACATGGCGAGCTTGAGTTATCTGCTTTTGGGATGGATTCCCGCCATGGTTCTCATGGGATTTGTACCGATTTATTGCTTTTCCTGGATGTTGTTGGGAGGGGTTCTTTATTCCGTCGGGGTGTGGTTTCTTCAGAATGACCATCGATCGCTTTTCCATCACGCCATTTGGCATATAGCCGTAATTGTGGCCAGCGGTTGCCATTATGTGGCCATTTGGGTTTTTGCGGCGACGACATCCACCTGACGATGTGCCCTATTTTGGAAATTCTGAAAGAAAGTTGCACGGATTGGGAAGCCGGTTGTCACTAATCTAGACAACGCCCAGAATCCCTTTTTTATCAGCAACTTCCATGAGACTCACCTTACGAACTCTTTTAGCCTACCGAGATGGCGTTTTGGACCCCAAGGACGCGGCAGTCTTAGAAGCAAAAATTCAAGAAAGCTCGACTGCTCAGCAAATTTCGCAGCGGCTTGAGCTGGACATGAGAAATCGGAAGATTGCCCCTATTCCGGTCGATGCCCGCGAATTCGGGTTCGAAGCAAATCGGGTCGCCGAGTTTTTGGACGACACCATTGCTACCGAAACTCTGCCAGAGATGGAGCGTCAGTGTCTCGAAAACAGCATGTTGCTTTGCGAGATCGGTTGTTGCCACCAGATTCTCTCTCGAGCCCTAACGATCCCCGCGACCATTCCGAATTCGTTGAGACAACGAGTTCGGAATCTCACGTCCCAACCGATTTCTCATTCTGGCAATTTGACTCGGATCCTGGAGAAACATGGTCAGCTGCGACGGTTCGATCCGGCCAATGTGCCACTGGCAAACGCGACCGCGACCGCTTCCGCAAATCGCTCGGATTCTCGTGAATCCATCAGCTCACTCAAGATTCCAGGCAGCGAGCTTCGACCATCCGGCATTGAGTTGAATGATGGGCTTGGGCGCCAAGTGCCAGAATACTTGATTGGTAGCGATCGAACTTGGATGAAGCGGGCGGCTGCCGTCTCGTTGCTGTTAATCGCCTTGGTCTTGGTTGGAGCCTACGCGATTGGTCCGATCGGAAGAGTCCAAGCGTTGCTCAAAAAAGCAGACCGCAGCAATTCGGCTGATCCAGCGACACCTGCCGTTGTTCCTGCAGAAGCAAAGGCGCCCAAGGATGAAAGCCCCCAAGATGAAAACAAAGTGGATGCCCCCAAGCCACAGCAGGACGCACCCAAAATAGATGTCCCTCCCACCAACGAGAGCATCGCGCAACCGGCTCCGGCGGAGCCTGCTGTGACAGGTGATGCAGTGACAGGTGATGCAGTGACAGATGATGCAATGGCGGCTGGCGTAGAGGATTCTGCTTCGCCACCCAAAGTCATCGCAGAAACGCCCAACATGTCAATGGAGAAAGAGAAGGAGACAGTTGGCTCGAACGATTTGGAAACCTCGCGGCCTGAGCCTTCCTCTGCATCGCCAAGAATGCAATGGTTGCCGTTGACCAAAGAGTCGGGTGCCTCCATTGTGCTTCAACGAACGGTCGATCCTCAAACCAACGTTGCATCGTGGGTTCGGATGAATGCGGGTCAGTTTACAGAGATTGGACAGCGCTTGGTTGTGCCACCGTTGCAACGCACCGAAATCAATATCGAACCTGGATTGCGTTGGCTGAGCGCAAGCGAAAATGTATTGGAGCTGCTGCCTAGCCAGGAAACATCATCAACGCAGCGACCACGCATTGCCTTTACGATTGGAAAGGCCATCGTGTTCGCAGCCCCTGGGGCTTTGTCGCTGGAGCTTGAGTGCCATGGAATTGGAATCACCATTCAATTCGCTCAGCCGGATTCAAGTATGGCCATCGAAGTGGTCACCGCTTTGGTTCCAGTGGAAGAGGCTGCTCTGGCGGACGGAAAGCTGGCAACAAGTTCGGTGGTTCGGCTGTTCAGTGTCGAAGGGGAGCTGAAATATACGATTGCGAGAGGGGATGTGCCCAATGCAACTTCGGATCAAGGAACTTTGAGTGTAGGTCAATACATTCAAGTGGAAACAGGAAAGGAGATCGCACAAAAGGAACTAAAAGAAACACCGAACTGGTTCCGTTCGAGCGCAGATAGGCCCATCGACCTACTCGCCATTGCGGATTTTCAAAAGGTCATGAGCGAATGCCCTGCCGATGAGATCGAGTCTGAGCTTCAAAAACTGACGGGGCGCCGCCAAGCGGAAATGGTCGCGATTGCTTCTAGGACGCGAATGATGCTTGGCGATTATTCGCAGCTTTTCTCGGCGGATGGCGTTTTCAACAGAAAAGACTTGCGAATCCATTGGCAAACCTTGTTAGGGCAGCTGATCCAATCCCTTGGGCTTGAGCCGAATCGGGCGAGGTTTGTCGAACGAATTCGTGAAGATTTGCTAGGTCGCGCCAATTCGATTTTGACGTTGCTTGTGCCCAAATCGCAATCGCAATTGGCTGCGGGAGCAGATAAACTGTTGGTTGAAAGTTTGTCCAGTTCATTTGTCGATGAGCGGATTCTTGCGATCCAGCAGCTCGTTAGTATCACAAGCAAAAGTCTAGGCTATCAACCGGATAAAAATCCGACGGATTCGATTCCTGCTTGGCGAAAGGCCCTGAGCAAGAATGAGATCCGATACGCCGAACCGAAATCTGCCCCCAAGGAACCTAGCGAATGATTGCGGCTTCGAATTTCAAAGGACACCTGGTGAAAACAAGTTTGTGGTTCGCAAGTCTATTCATGGCGCCCGTTTCGATGGCCCAGGAAGCGGTCGTGATCCAGAGCGGAACTCCGGTCATGGTCGGCGAGGGTGGCGTCGTGCTTAGTCCCGGCTTGCCTCCAGGTGCTATGGTGCCCGGCGCGATGCCGCCTGGGCAATCTCCACCGCCAGGGACTGCAACCCCCGCTACGGGTGATGCGAAACCTGCCGGTGCCGATGCCAAGGGGCCTGCAGAACCGATCAAACGAAAAAGCGAGCCGCCAGATCCTCCGAATAAGCGAGAGTTCGACGTCAAACCCGATGAGCAGGGGATGCTTCAGTTTCAGTTTCGGAATCAAGGTTGGCCGGAATTGATGCGTTGGCTGGCTGAAGTCTCTAGTATGTCGCTCGATTGGCAAGAACTGCCAGGGGATTATCTCAACATTGCGACCCAGCGCAAGCACACGTTGGAAGAAGCTCGCGATCTCTTCAATCGGCATCTTCTCGCCCGAGGCTTTACGATGCTGGAGTTTGATGGAACCATCCAGGTGCTAAAGACGAAAGGGATCAATGCAGCCCTCGTTCCGAAGATTGATCCTGAGAAACTCAGTTCACTTCCACCCAATCGATTTGTGCGAGTCTCCTTTTCGTTGAACTCGTTGATTGCGGAAGAAGTTGCCAAAGAACTTGCCCCGCTTGTCAGCAACAATGGCGTCTTGAATGCGCTCGCATCCACCAACCGACTGGAAGCGATGGATGCTGCCGGCAACCTTTCGGAACTGTTTCGCATTCTGAATGAAGAGCAATCGCAGGCCGCGCAAGAAAGCTTGGCTCGCGAGTTTGAATTGGAGCACGTGCGAACGGTCGAAGTCCGCGAGCAGCTGATGCAATTTCTTGGGATCGAATCCAAGAAAAAAGGTGGCGCTGGCGGTGGCTCGCCGGAGCAACAAATGATGGAAATGCAACAGCAGCAAATGATGATGCAGCAACAACAGCAGATGATGCAACAGGCGGGCGGTGCTGCTCCCCCAAGCAAAAAGAAGTCGGAGATCTTTATTGTTTCGAACATTCGAAGAAACAGCGTTATTGTGCACGCTCCGCCCGACAAGATGGCCATCGTTGCATCATTCATCAGCCGAGTGGATGTACCCAATGAAAAAGCGGATAGCCTTCAGTCGCTGGAAGCCCGTTCCAAAGTTTATCGCCTTGCTTCGCTCGATCCGGCTCAGTTTATTGCGAGCTTGGTGTCGCTCGATGCGTTAGAACCGACAACGCAATTGATTCCAGATGACAAAAACAATGCCATCATCGCTTATGCATCCTTAAGCGATCATTACACGATTACCAAAATGCTGGAGCGGCTGGATGGGTCTGCTCGCGATGTGGAAGTGATCCAGTTGCGACGACTCAAGGCAGAAGACGTTGCCGGGACCATCAAATTTTTGATGGGGCCAGAAGAGAAAAAAGAAGACAAGTCCAGCCGTCGTAACTTCTTTTATTACGATCCTTTTGGTCGGAATGATAAGAAAGACAGCTCCAAGGATGCGTTCCGTGTGGCTGCTAATGCTCAGGACAACCAAGTCCTGATCTGGGCCAACGAAATCGAGCGAGCCGAGGTCATGAAACTGCTCATCAAGTTGGGAGAGCTTCCACCCGAAGGAGGGAACCAAAGCAGGATCCGAGTGATCGATGCCAATCGTTCCCCGGAAACTCGAGAATACTTGAAGCGTCTTCAAGAAGCGTGGAACAGGATTTCACCAACTCCCTTGGAGCTTCCAAACGATGATCAGTTTGAAAAGCAATCCAAGAAGGTTCCAGGGGCTGAAAACAGTTCCGAGGAAGGATCGGAGCAGGAGGAAGATCGCGAGCCGGCAAAAAAGAATCCAGAAGAGGACAAGATAACGCTTCGCAAGGTACCGACCCGCGATGAAAACCTAGAGCGTTTGGGCATTCCGCAGGGCAGATTGTCGAATATGTCCTTGGTATCCAGCCAGGCAGATGACGACAGCGACAACAAGGATGGCGAACCTGAAACCAAAGCTACGAAGCAACCAACCAAGGCGCCGATCCGGATTTCGTTTGACGAGCGAGGAAATCTTGTGCTGATGGGGGATGACCCAGAAGCTCTTTCCAAGCTAGAGCAGATCATGATCGATAACGCGCCGCCCAAGCGTGGCTACGAAGTCTTCATCATCAAGAACTCCAAGCCGAGTTGGATCAAATGGAGCTTAGAAGACTACTACAAGGAAGACAAGAAAGAGCCCAACGAACGGGACGGACTGTACCGTTGGATCTTTGATATGGAACAAGAAGAAAAGAAGACAGACGACCCTCAGTTGGGTAAGAAACGAAAGATGCGATTTATTCCCGATAATGACACCAACACTCTCGTGGTGGTTGGGGCTGATGATGCGGAGATTAAAACCATCGAAGCGCTGATCAAGCTTTGGGACGTTCCGGAGAAGACCAACAAGCAAAGGCTTCGGTACTCCAAACTGATGAAGATCGAGTTTTCGGATGCGGATGCGATTGTCGAGGCGATCAAGGATGCGTACCGGGATCTTCTGAGCACGAACGACAAAGCGTTCCAAAAAGAAGCCGGCGACGGCAAAGGATCGGAGGGCAAGGAGTCGAAGCGAAGCGAATCCTCGGACTCCGTTTTTGATGGGGCCATGAACTTTAGCTTTTCGGGTCGATTGTCGTTGGGAGTCGACAAGGTTACAAAAACGATTATTGTTTCTGCTGAAGGGGAGGATCTGTTGAAGCTGGTCTGTGAAATGATCACCGAGCTGGATGAAGCAGCCAAGCCAAGTGGATCCGTTGAAATCCTGAAGCTGGACGGCTCGAATTCCAAGGCCATGGAGAAAGCCCTGACGGCTCTTTCCAAAGCCAATAAGGGCCGAAAAGACAAGGATCCGAACGCTGCCAATCAGCAACCATTGAATCAGCAGCAGATGGGGATTCAACAGCAACAGCAGTTCAATCAGCAACTCAATAACAAACCATCCAACGACTCGAACAACGAGAATTAAGCGGAACGATGAATAGTCAAGCGAATCAGGAATTCGACCCAAACCTACCTCTTCTCGGCCAAACGGCATTGGTAACAGGAGCCGCCCGAGGGATCGGAGCGGGAATCGCCAAGGCGCTCGCCAAAGCAGGTGCGAACGTTGCTGTGAACGACTTGCGCGAACCAACAGAAACGCTGGAAGCCTGCAAGGACTTTGGGCGGAAGGTGGTTTCGGCGGTTGCGGACGTGTCGAATCAAAAACTGGTGGAGGAGATGGTCGATCGCGTTGAGAAAGACCTGGGGCCGATCGACATTTTGGTATCCAACGCGGCATACAGTGATCGCGAGTTGTTTTACATTGCGAACATGGAAGGGTTTGAAAAGACCATCAATGTTTGCATGTGGGGGCCTTTTTACTTGTGCCGAGCCGTCGCGAACCGCATGATTGCGCGTGCCAAGCCGGTTGAAGAATGCCCGCGTACGCAGGGGAATATGGTCTTTGTCAGTTCGCCGCATGCCTTTCGCGCGATCCCAGGGGCGATGGCGTACAACATGGCCAAAGCAGGTCTGGATCAAATGGCGAGAACCGCGGCGGTGGAGTTGGCGGAGTATCGAGTTCGGGTCAACATGCTTCATCCGGGTTGGACCGATACCCCGGGGGAACGGAAGTTTTTCTTTGATGAGGAATTAGCCAAGCATGGATCGCAATTGCCTTGGGGCCGACTGGCAACAGCCGACGATATCGCTCAAGGGGTAGTATTTTTGGTGCATCCGAATAGCGATTACATTACAGGTTCCACGTTGACGATTGACGGCGGCATCATGTTGCCCCATCAAGATATGTTCCGCATTCGGAACCGCCCCAAAAGCTAGTTGCTTAAAACAATGTCGAACAGTTGTCGCTCAACTGTTCCTGAAGCTTGCAACGACGTTCTATCTCAAGTCATATACACCGGCACTGCATACACAGGCCTCTCGTTCGATGCCAGAATCGATTATCGAACCACGGAATAAACCGAACACACGGAAATGAAGACATCCGGAAGTTAGGCTTTCCT
>JBIKLJ010000362.1:0-3738 GCA_044359895.1 Pirellula sp. | reverse complement strand
CGGGCCGAGGCGTTGGGATGGACATTGTCAAAACACGCATTGGCGAACTCAATGGGACCGTCGAGGTGGAGTCTCATCTGGGCCAGGGAACCCGATTCGTGATTAAGCTCCCGTTAACCCTGGCCATTATTCGAAGCTTGCTGTTTCAACTGGAACAAGGTACTTTTGCAGCCCCGATTGAAAACGTCCGAGAAATTGTTTCCATTCGAAAGCAAGACGTGATCTCAGTTCACGGTCGTGATTCCATGGAAGTACGTGGTGAATTTATTCCTCTGGTGGGTATTGAAGACATCTTTGATTGGCACGGGCCCTCGGTTTTTAATCACGATGGGCGAGTCAGTGAAGGAGGGGCAAGTAGCCAAACCTTAAGTATCTTGATTTTGACATCAGGCAATAAGGCGATGGGCCTGGTGGTAGCTGAACTGAAGGGATGCCAGGATATCGTTGTAAAATCATTGGATGAGAACTTCACTCATATCCGCGGTCTTGCGGGCGCAAGCATTTTGGGTGATGGTTCGGTTTGTCTGTTGCTGGATGTTGGTTCGTGTTTAGAATTGGCACGCCAAAGATTACGCGACAGAACTCACCATCGATCGGCCATCGCCTTATGAACTCTTTGACCGAGCAACAATTGGATTCGATTTCCATGATCGTTCGGTTCGGAGCGACCGACGCATCGCGAGCTCTTTCTAGCTGGTTGGGTCGAGAAGTTCGCGTTTCTTTAGATCGGCTGCAACAGGTTTCGCTGGAGAAGGCCACTGAAATGATGGGGCCAGTCGACGCAGAAGTTTGCGCCTGTTGCATGCAAGTCTCCGGTGGGGTGAATGGGAGACTCTTGCTGGGTTTCGACGACACGAGCGGCTGGATGCTGTGCGATGCGTTGTTGCCTCGCGAAACGAAATCGTCCGAATGGGGCGAACTGGAAGTGTCAGCCGCGATGGAAACGACCAACATTGTGGGATGTGCTTTCCTGAACGCTCTATCGCAGATTTTCCCTCGGTCCGAGTCCACTGAAGGGAGTGTTGAAAGCACCAGCTGGATTCCAACTTCGCCAGTATTTGTGCGAGACTACGCCGCCGCCATCATGCAGTTTGCCTTGGTGGATCAAGCGTGTGCGTTCGATCAGGTATTCGTGACGCAAACAGAGTTTTCAATCGATGGAACGCCAGTAGGTTGGCGATTGCTGTTGGTGCCCGATGCGGAAAGCCTGGACCGGTTGTCCAGGAGTTTGCTATGAGCCAGATCAAGCAAGCTAACGAAATCCTAGTGACGATGGCGGGAATTGGTGTAGCCCGGCATCAAGGCATTTTGCGAACTCTGCTTGGTTCTTGCATTGGTATCGCTTTGTTCGAACGAAAATTGAAGCTTGTTGGACTTGCTCATATTGTGATGCCAGATTCAATGGGACGTTGCCAACAGGCTGGTAAGTATGCTGACACCGCCATTCCGGAGACCATTCGCCGTATGACCGAGCTTGCGGGCGGGTTGCGGCTATCGTTGTGTGCGAAGATTGCTGGTGGAGCGAACATGTTCGCGCATCTTTCCCCGAGTGCGACCAACACCATCGGGGAGCAAAACGTGGCAGCTGTTGAAAAGGTTTTAGCTACCTTGGACATTCCTGTTTTGGGGCGTCATTTGGGTGGAACCTTCGGGCGACGCATGGTCGTAGAAGTGGAAAGTGGCGTGGTTCAAATCCACGTGATCGGTCAGCCCGTGGTACCTCTCTGAACTCGCATGTTTTGGCAAGGTTACTGGAATGAGTAAAAGACTTTTAATTGTCGATGATGCACTGATCATGCGAATGCGCATTCGCGAGATCGCCGTTCAGTCGGGATGGGAGGTCGTGGGCGAAGCGGCAAGCGGCCAGCAAGCCATCGAAATGTTCCGTACTTTGCAGCCCGATTTGGTGACGATGGATATTGTGATGCCAACCATGGACGGGGTGGAAGCTTTGCGTGCCATCCGCGAATTGGCACCTCACGCACGAGTGTGCATGGTGAGCGCCGTCAATCAACGTGAAAAACTGAGCGAATGTGTTCGGTTGGGGGCGATCGATTTTGTGGTGAAACCTTTTGAACGCGCTCGCTTGGAAAGTCTCTTCGACAAACAAGGACGCGACGAATGACCTTGAAGGTTATGATTGTCGACGATTCGGCACTCTACAGGCAATTGGTGAAGAACACGCTCCGCAATGTGCCGGATGTGCAGGTGATTGGCCTGGCTAGTACTGGCCTGGAGGCTCTTGCAAAGATTCCGGAACTGCGACCGGACCTATTGACTCTGGATGTTCAAATGCCCGACATGAATGGGCTGGAATTGCTTCGTGAGATCAAAAAGCGGCGTCTGGGTGTCAAAGCAATCATGCTTAGTAGCCTCACTGCTCAAGGAGCTCAAGTGACTACGGATGCTTTGCTAGCGGGAGCTTTCGATTTCATTCAAAAGCCAAATAGCAATGATGCCGAGACGAATCGAAAACTCCTTGATGAACTGCTTTCGGAGAAGATCAAGGCCTTTCGAGAGAGCCGCAGCCTCACCATGCCGTCTCGAAGTGCAATCGATGCGATCTCGCGTTCGACCGAATCGAAATCCAAAGTGGATGTCGAGCATTCACTGACGGATGCGGCAGTCGCAAGCGTGAAGCCAAGTCCTGCGACATCATCTACTAATCCTAGTCGAATCGACGCAGTGATCATCGGTGCATCTACTGGTGGTCCGTTAGCGCTGCGCGAAGTGATTCCTAAGCTTCCGGCAACCTTAGGGGTTCCGGTCTTTGTTGTTCAGCACATGCCCCCAGGCTATACAAAATCACTGGCAGCTCGGATCGGAGAAATCAGTTCGTTGCCTGTGCAGGAAGCGGCGAACAACATGATTGTGGAAACGAACCAAGTCTATATGGCTCCAGGTGGACTTCATATGGGAATCGAAAGCCAACGGGGGCGATTCATCATCAGTAACTCCGATTTGCCGCCCGAACACAATTGTCGCCCAGCGGTAAACTACACCTTGCGTTCTGCAGTTCAGGCTTATTCGGGCCATCTTTTAGCTGTTATCTTGACTGGCATGGGGCGCGATGGCACGGAGGGCTGCCGGCTTGTCAGGCAACATGGTGGTTCGGTACTAGCACAACACCCAGACGGTTGCGTCGTGTACGGGATGCCGAAAGCTGTGGTCGAAGAGCAATTGGCCAACCGAGTTGTACCTCTTGAAAAAATGGCTACTTGGATCGCTCGTATGGTGGAGGCAAGTCGAACAGCCTCATGATAATTCCGTTAACCATGATTCATCAAACCGCGGACAGATCGTACTATGAATAAGCCTAGACCCATTATCGTGATTGCCGAAGACAGTCGGATCCAAGGGAAGGTCTTGCAGCAACGCTTGATCGCAGCCGGATACGATGCCCATGTCGGTCTGAATGGCGAATTGGCTTTGGAGCTGGTAAAGCAACTGAAGCCTGACATTGTCGTTTCGGATATCGAGATGCCGAAAATGACTGGCTATGAACTGTGCAGCGCGATCAAGCAATCGCCAGATCTGCGACGCATTCCAGTCATCCTGTTGTCCACCCTGAACGATGCGGAGGACATTATCCGCGGGCTGGCTGCACGAGCGGACAACTACATTACCAAACCCTACGACATTAACTATTTAATCGCCCGAATCGAGGATCTACGTGCGCACCCTATCGATGATAGCACTGAAGACCCTGCCGACACAACTGCCGTGACGCTTGGCGGG
>JBIKLJ010000140.1:0-13219 GCA_044359895.1 Pirellula sp. | reverse complement strand
TTGTTTGATTCCGACAGTGCGGCCAATCGAGTGAACGAGAACTCTGCGATTGGCACTCAGGTTGGCTATCAAGCCTTTGGTCGTGACGCGGACGCGACGAATAATGTGATCACATACAGCCTGGATAACGATGCCAATGGAAGCTTTGCGATTGATTCCGCGACGGGGTTGTTAACCACGGCCAAGTCGCTGAACTACGAAGCGACCGCAAGCTTGACGGTGATCGTACGAGCGTCCAGCAGTGACGGTTCGTTTGCGTTGACCACGGCAGTGATCCAGGTTTTAAACGTCTTTGAGGCGCCGATCGGTACCAACGATGTGTTCAGCACCAGCTACATTGACAAGTTAACGGTTCAAACCGTGGGTGTGTTAAGCAACGACATCGACCCGGATGGTGATTCTATCACGGCTATTTTGGTTTCGGGTCCAATTTCGGGCCAGATCGTGTTCTTGAGCAACGGCATGTTCCAGTACACGCCGTTCCCTGGTTTCCTTGGAACCGTGGATATCGTTTATCAGGCATTCGATGGGTTACTGCGTTCAGAGCCGATCACGATCTCGATCGATGTGTTGTTGCCGAAAAATTTGTCAGGAGATAGTAGCGGAAACAGCGACAGCAACAACAGTGGTACTAGCGATAGTGGCAGCAGCACAAGTAATGGCGACACGGCGGGTCCGGTTTTGATCGGTGGGTTAGATCAGGCAACTCAGGCGACTGCCCAAGTGGTGGAGGAGGTGATCGTGGTCATTGGTGTAGTGAAAGAGGGCACGGTCGCGACGCAGATGGTTTTAGCCATGGTTGAAGAAAAGAAGGAGCTTGCGTTGGCAACGTTCATGGAGGTTTCGAGTCGATCGTATTCGGAATCCGATGTGGGGCATAACATGTTGCGTCGACGGGGCGAGGAGCATCACCTTGAGTTACACAAGAGTTCGGACGACGAGATGATCAATTTCTCCAGTGCTTCACAGAAGGAGCAAGACGAATCGATCGAGGCGAAGTCATCCTCGTATGAGTCGATGATGTTTAGCACCGTGGTGGGAACGGGAATGTTATTGTGGGTGGTTCAGGGCGCACAGTTAGCGGCGACATTGATCTCGGTTTCCCCGGCCTGGATGCAGCTAGACCCACTTGCGGTGTTAAACAACGCCGATGGTAAGCTCAAGAAAGAAGATCTGTCGGCGAGCGAAAAGTTGTTTGATTAGGAAGATTTGCGAATCTTTGCTTACTCAGTGACGCGTCTAAGTTCTCTGAAGCATTTGAAATACGAGTCGATCGCGAAGAACGACACCGACGATTTGATTCTCGTTATTGACAATTCGGCAAAGGCTACATTTTTCAGACACCATTTTGTTCAAGACCGCAATCTGACCGGTATTTTCGTTGAAGGTTTGTAGTGGTCTTAGTCTCGGGTGGCTGGATACATTTTTGAGGTTGGTTACTTCGAAATACCCTATCAGCCGTTTGTCTTTGGGGTGCAGGACTGGAATGAGATTCTGTTTTGATTTGATACCGATTTGTCGTATCTCTTCAATCGGCGAGTCGATAGGAACGGATTTTAGGCCTCGAAGCGGCATGCAATATCTAGATATTGGTTCACTTCCGTATGCGAACATGTTTTGCACTAGGTCGCGTTGGGCAGGCTCCAGCAGTCCGGCTTGCTCACCTTCTTCGAGTACTTGCCGTAGTTCTCGGCGGGCAAGCGCTGGCCTAATTCTGAGTGGTTCTTCGCCAAGAATGTGTTGGAGCCAGCGGCTGATGAAATAGAGTGTCCAGGTCAGAGGCAGACTGATGATTGTTAGGAAAAATAATGGCCATCCAGCGCGTTGAAGTAGAAAATGTGGTTTCTGATGAAACAGACTTTTTGGCAAGAGTTCACAGAAGATAAACAGGAACGGTGTGCTTAGGATGCTGACTGCAACGTTGAATCGAGGGTCATCGTAGCCGAGCAGTTCAAGAAGTAGCCATGCTACGCCGACTGGGAAGCCGTAATTTGCAACGTTGTTTCCGACCAGCAAAGTTGATACAAACAATCCGGGGTGGTTCGTCAACCAAAGTAGACCGCGAGCCACACGAGAACCATCCACTGCATCCAAGACTAGGCGCATACGAGGTACTCGGTACAGTCCTGTTTCTACACCGCTGCAGAAAGCACTTAGGACAGATGCGCCGAGAATCAAGAGAATTGGTAGAATCATTCGATTCCTCCCGATTCGTCAATGCTGATATCGAACTCAGAGCTTGTGATTTGAACTAGCATTTCGCCGCGTCGCGGAGCATGAGTGATTAAAAGGGTGAATTGACCCCAATCTACTTTGTCACCCGTCACAGCGATTCGTCTTAGTTGGCTTTGAAGAACTCCTGCGATGGTCGCATCGCGAGATTCTGGCAACTTAATACCGAGCGATCGTTCCAGTTGTTTGATTCGTGTGGCACCGGTTACTTCCCATTTTGCTTCGCCCGTTTTTGCGAAGGAGGGCCGGCCCATGGTATCAAATGAATTGGATGAGCTTGCGAAAACGGCTTCAACAACATCGTCCAAGAAAAGAACTCCGATAGTGTCACCGCGTTCGTTGACAACGATCGCGGCTTGAAGGCCTTGTTTTTGCAACAGTTGAAGGACATTTGCTAAGCTTGCGCACCATGGAACGTAAAGTGCGGGGCTCGTTTGAGGCGTAGAATTTCTTACGGCAGCATCATGAATGGATTCTAGGGTTGTGGTTGATACGATTTCCCCGTCGGAGGGGGAGAGTACCAGGACAATTTCGTGTGGTTCATCTTTTGTTTCATCGCCGTGCAGTTCAAGCCAGTCTGTGATGTCGGAAGGTGTAGCAGTCTGAGTGATGCAGTGAAACTGGCTTCGCGGATGCATCCAGTCGGGTGCTTGAATGTTGGAAAGTTGGAGTATGTTTTGCAATATTCCTTTTTCCAAGTCGATCATTTTAGAGTCGGTTTCGCTAAGTTCGATAGCGCGTTCTAAGTCCGCAGTTTCGAGAACGGATTCGGGGACCAGACCTGGCCAGATAATGCGGCGGCATACGTCGTTGATCCATTGCATTGCAACAGCGATAGGTTTGACTACTTTCATGACGAAAGACATTGGAACGGAAACAACGCGGCCTATTCTGAGTGGAGCGAGTACGCCTAGGCTTTTGGGTAGTAATTCACCAAACAAGATAACAGCGGCTACGGTGATAAATCCAAATGCGACAGACCATCCGGCCCAAGATTCTTTCTTAGTTAGCCAAGTCGAAACGACGTTCGCAACCGCGAAGAATGTGATATTGATAAAAAGATTGCACAGAAGAATGCAAGAAAGCAACTGCGATGGATTTGTTAGGAGTTGATCGATTGACTTTTCGCTGCGGCGTTTTAGGTCCAATTGCGATCTTTGCACGGTCGTGAGCGAAAAGAGAGCTGCTTCGCTTGCGGAAAAAAGGGCTGAGAGCCCGAGCATGAAGACCAGCGAGCCGACCGAAAGGAGCCAAGCAATCCAACTAACTTCGTTCACGTTTAAGTTCGTCTAAATTAGGATTCCAGAGCAAATGTTCAGTCTTCATCGACGGTTCGCGATCTGCCAAATGCAAAATCGAACTCGCTTAAAGCTGGGATCATCATCGCAGCGGTAGCGAACGCATAGGAGCAAGACACGACACTGAAAACAGTGAGTTCTTGATCTCGAAGAATGAAGCTGGTGATGGCAAAAAAGGTCAAGAAAGGGAGCAAGAACGAACTGATGGTAATTGCTGGAGATGGGTTGCGGCTGCCGATAGCGAGATAAAGCCCTGTACCGCCACCTAAGATGATGAAGAGGAATGGTGCAAGTTGTCGTCCGAAGGAGCCTCGAAACATCAGCATGATGAGCATGCATGTCGCGACACCCAAGAAGAGAAAAAAAACCGTCCCAAGGCTCGTTCCGATAGCAACTCGGCTTTGCGAATAGATCATTCCGCAGTGGATGCCGAGCATGGATACGAACAGATCCATAACCATCAGCGCAATACAAGTGAAAATCAGGTTTTCTGTGGTCATTGCGTCTTGGCTCCACATGAATCCACAAAGGACGATTGGGGCAATCACCATTTCTTTGGTAACGTAGAGAACCCCTGCTAGCTTTCCGAAGAGAAAGTTCAGTGGCGAGATTTCGGTAACAAGCAATAGGTCCAAGGCACCTGCGTCGCGTTCGTTGGTAATGGAGTTCACCGCGAGAGCGTTGATGATAATAAGAGAAAGCACAAGGAACGGGGCAACGATCGAAACTGCGGTTGGTACCAGTTCCTCTTGAAACGAGGTGGACTGAAGTGCAGCGCCGCTGTCGATGCTTTGCGATAAGCCTAGTCCGACCAAAAGAGCGATACCTAGATAGGCCATTCGGATGAGGAGAACTTTTCTTCCATAAGCCCAGGTGCGTATTTCACGCCACAAGACAGGGTTGTTCCAAACACGTCTCGGAGCTCGGCTCTTCCATGGTTTTACAATGCGTTCGGTGGAATCGATTTGTGTAGATACTGACCTGGCCATGGCAGGCTCGACTGATTCTGGCGTGGTGGAACGTCGTTCTTTTGACGGGTTCCATTGACGCAACATGACGATGGAAAGCGTCATTAGGCAAAGACCGATCATCAAGATGAATAAACCAGCTAGGAGTGCGTTCCCGATAGGAACATCCCACGGTAGGATTTGATTTGAGGCGATCGGTTGCGATATATCCCAGACAGCCCGCAGTGGGCTGACGACGTTGGCCCATTGGGGATCGATGGCACGAATGCTTCCCGAGGCAATCCATTCGCCGAAGACAAGCCACAAGGCAATCGTTAACATGGTGACCGCGATGGACTGAAAGGTTTTTTCACGCCAAAAGGAAATGGTCGCGCCCAAGGAAGCGCTCGTAACCAGGGTGCAACCCGTGATCCAGGTGCATGCGATGACTTGTTCTATGGAAACCCCTCCCAGCAAGGTAATTGCAAAAACAATCGGGATTGAGGCCAGGAATGCATTCACGCTTGTAAGTAGTCCAGCGCCGATTTTACCGAGAACGACTTCTGTATTGCTCAAAGATGTCATCAGCAACAGCAACAGAGTCTGTTTGTCTTTTTCGTGACTGACGGCGGTCGATCCAGCTAATGCCGAAGCAAACAGCAAAACAATCAGCTGAAAAGGTGCAATCAATTGAAAGATCAGCACGCCGAATTGTGCAAGATCACCGGCGTTTTGGACCGGTTGAATACCTGCAAGCAGAAGCCAAGTCGTACATACAATTGCGAACAACATCATTGCAAACACAACTCGGTTTACAAAGTGCCGACCTCGGCGGGGCAAGGTAGCCGTTTCGCGTTGAAAAATGGGTCCAATCATGATTACGAGTTTAATAGGAAAGCTGGATTGTTACCATCGCGCTTAAGTGAAGAACCTGAGATTCGGAGGGTTTTGCGCAAGCTGCGTTGTGCAGCACTTAAGAAAAAATGAAAATGTTTTAAAAAAAGTGGGAGGGCGGTTTCGGATTTGATGGACCCGCATGCGATCTAAAGCCGAGAACCAAGGATGGACTTGGGTTGGTCGCACGTGCAAAGGGAGGGATCATGAGTTATCTCAGCCACTGGAAGTTAAATCGTTCACCATTTGTTTTGTCTGGAGTTCAACGTGGGGTTTTTGCGGGCGGGACGATTGAAGAGGCCATGGCACGACTCGAGTTTTTGGCGGATCAACGCAAAAAGTTTGGGGTGATCTTAGGGCCGTCGGGAGTAGGGAAATCCACTTTGCTGGAATATTTTTCGGCCAGGAGAAATGCCCATGTGCCTAGGGAACAAGTTGTGCTTGTGGACATGAGCTGTGCCAATGAAGAAAACATCGCCTTTCGTGTGTCGGCGGCTCTTGGGCTTACCTACCAAGGCAACTCAAGCACTTGTTGGACGGAAGTGCAGGACTATTTGTTTTCAAGGACATCAATTGGGCATCGCACCATTTTGCTTTTGGACAATTTTGTTGAACTTCAAGACCAGGTTGTAAGTGCCGTATCCAGGCTTTGGTGTTCGAAAGCTCATTGGAGCACTGTGATCAGCGTGGATGATGAGGCAATCGTCAATTTGCCTCGTTGGTTGTTGGAACAGTGTGATCTCAAGATCGAACTGCCACCCTGGGATTTGGGGCAGACAGCGGACTATTTCGAGTTTGCGATCGGTCGCGAAGGGGGACGGGAGGATCTGTTTGATGCCCAGTCGATTACTCGAATTCAAGAACTCAGCGATGGCATTCCAAGACGGATTGTGCAGATTGCAGGGCTTGCGTTGGTTGCAGGGGCTGTGCGCAAGTGCCAGCGAATCACCGCTGATTTGGTAGAACAGGTTTGCGAAGAGTTCACCGTCTCGGTTGGACCGAAATTCCCGACTTTCTGGTCCGAAGCGCAGTTGAATGCTGGATAATCTGAACAACAATGGAAATCCGTGGTATAGAGGTTAAAGGAGCGTTAATTCTCCGTGAAGTCGTGTTTTTGTGAATTCATCGCCTCAGAGTTTTGTGGTATTGCCAGCTATTCCAAGAAGTGAACTTTTCGAATCGCATTTTTGTCGTTATTGTCTGACGACCAATTCGATGTGCGCAAGACTGACTCCGCAATTTGAACTCGGGTAAATTTCCAGATGATCACGAAAACAGGCCAGATTTTCACCATCGAACAAGCGAAGTCCATGCTTCCGCTTCTTCGTTTGATTGTGACGGATATCTCCTTGGCTCATCGTGAATTGACCGAACGCAAATCGAATCTCCGTCGGATGCTGCGCCGCCATGAAGGGAAGTCGCGATTTCAAGTTTACGACGCCGAAATCATCGAGATCCAAGAGGACCTGAAAGTCGAATCAGCTCATTTGGAAGAGTACGTCAGCGAGCTGGAGCAATTGGGTGTCATTCTGAGATCCGCTCACGAAGGGATCGTCGACTTTCCTGCGTTGATTGATGATGCTCCTGCGTTTTATACATGGCAGATGGAGCAAGCGGATATTGTAGACTTTCATTGGGCGGACGAGTCGACCGCAGACCGCAAGCGGCTCTAAGGCTAATCAAGCGGGTTCGGTCTGTTATGCTGATACGCCGGCTCGGCAGGTAAGGTTTCTGCCAGACTCGCGAAGCAATCAGCAGGATTAACGTCGAATCGTTTTTGGCCCTATTACAAGAAGGCTGTCCTGACCTGGAAGGCTACCAAGTCTTTCGATCACTTGCGAATGTTGAGGCAGTTGATTCTGCAATTCTTGAAGATGTTCTTCTGTCGTTATCAACATGGACTCAGGACTGCTTTTGGCCATTTCAATTGCACCATCGTTCGAGCTACTGAAGTGGACCATTTGGCCGAAGTAAAAAACCAAGGAGGGTCTGAATTGCCCCAGCACAACAATTGTGGTGTCGGTTTTAAAAGGGACTGAGACAAAGCCCCTTTCGCGTTGCTCTTGTCCGAAGTTCGCAGCCATTCTCTGAGCACCCTGCCAACGGTCTACCTGAGGAGCTACAAACTGAGTCATCAGACCAATCAATGCGATGGCTCCCAAAGTGAACGCTACACCAGAGAGTTTCCATTTGCCTTGCCAGAACGCGAACCAGCCTAGCGTTCCAAACAGGCACAACGGAACTCCTGCCAGTGCAAACCAAGCTATGCGTTGTTTTGAATCGAAGTCTAGTCCGAATCGATCAAGCATCGTTTTACCCTCCGAGGCTACGAAGCTCATTGCGGGAAAACCGAGCGCGATGGCAAAACCGATGAAGACCATCAAGGCCCAGCCAAGATGAAGCCACTTTGGATTGACGCATCGCGTATCGGTCATCCAAACGGCAAAGAATCGACCGCAGAAAATGGCAAGAGCGGGATACGCCGGGAGAACATAATTCGGCAGCTTTGTCCCGGCCAGCGAGAAGATAACCAAATACACCGCAGCCCAGCATACGACAAATCGCATCGCCATCGACCGGACGGGCGACACGCATTCGCGAAAGACTTGAATGAGCGTGGGAATGGCGAACGCCGACCACGGATACATTCCCAACAAGCATGCAACGACGTAGTAATAAATCGGTCCACTGTGATTGTCCATAGCACCAGAGAATCGGCCCATGTGATGGATCCCGATGAACTCCCTTAGAAACGCTCCATCGGTTCGTATTTGTACCCACCAGTACCAGGGACCCGCCACAGCGAGAACACAAACGACGGCGGTGACGGGACGCATCCGCCAAAGAGTTTGAAAAAAGGAGATTGGCATGTAGGGCTCGATCGCTCGCCAAAGCCTCACACCCGCTGATTCTGAGTCCGTCGCGAAACTTTCTTGTTCATTAAGCAGGAACAGCCCAATAACAGCCATTGGAAAAAGAAAGCCAATCGGCCCTTTCGTAAGCACTCCCAATCCCATCACCGCGTAAGCCGCAATCCAAACAATCCACGGAATCGATCGAAGCTTTGCATCGCGATTCAAGCCGATCGCTCTTAAATAGCCATTCATCCAAATCGATAGCGACAGCAATACAAAGAACGTCAAGTGAGCGTCGGCAGTGGCGGACCTTGCGACCATGGTGAACATAATGCATGAGCCGATGGCAAGGCCGGACATCAGCCCAGTGAGCGAATCGAACAGGCGTCTCGCCAATTGATACGTTAGAAGAATCGTGCCTATTCCGAATAAGCTGGAGACGAACCGAGCCCCCAGTTCTGAAACCCCGAACCCGGAGAAGCCCAGCATCATCCCCCAAAACATCATGGGCGGTTTGTGAGCGAACAGCTCTCCGTTGAAGGAGGGTACTACCCAATCATTCTTGGCGTACATCTCGGACGCAGCAGCTGCATAATAGCCTTCATCCTGGTCCCACAAATGCGTGTTCCCGAGCCGAACCGAAAACAAACCAATGCCAACCAATATCAGGAACAGCCAGTGCCAACGCTCACTTTTCATCATTGTTCCGTGCTATGCAGACTTTCGGTAGCGCGCGGGGAGGGCTTTTGCTTCGTCAAACCGATACACATGCGGTGCATCCGCTTCGGTCGCATCGGGGGGATTGATCCAGACGACGCGGTGAGCGCAGCCGGACGAGTCCACGTTGACCGAGTCGCCAAGCACGTAGAGTGGCCGCTGTTTGGCTTCATCATAAATGCGACCTACATAGTCGCCAACCAATCCAACGGCCGTCAAGGTGGCGCCATTGAACAGCAACTGGAAGCACACCAACGAGCTCCAGCCTGGAGTCGTGGACTTGATGAATATAGCGGCGTAAATAGCATAAACGGAGTAAGCCAGTCCAAACGATGTAAGCATGATCCCTGCCGAAAGGCAAATCCGTAACGGCATCGCAGAGAAGGAAGAGATAGCCGTCCACGCTAGCTTCACAAGCTTCCAAGGTGGATACTTGGTTTCACCAGCCGCCCGTGCGGGACGATGAAAACGGACAATCGTCTCACGCAGTCCAAGCCAAGCTACCAATCCACGCATGAATCGATGTTGCTCACGAAACTTTCGAATCGCTTGCACTGCACCTCGACTAAAAAGTCGAAAGTCACCGCACTGGGCTGGCAATCGTTCGTCCACCGCTTTTTTCATCAAGGAATAAAAAGCGTTTGCTGTAGCCTTTTTAAAAATGCTCTCACCTTCGCGGGAAATTCGCTGCGTCGATACGACGTCGAAGCCCTTTTTAAACTGCTCAACCATGGTTTCGAGCAACTCGGGCGGATCTTGCAAGTCCGCATCCATCACCACCACCGCGTCGCCGTTTGCAAAATCGAGCCCGGCGGTGATCGCGGCTTGCTGCCCGAAATTCCGGCTGAAAGCTAGCACTTTGACTCGGTCGTCTTTTGCGGCATGCTCGTTCAGGATCGATCGAGTGCTATCACGGCTACCGTCATCAATAAAGATGAGTTCGTACGAGCAACCGATTCTTTCTAGGACAGGAGGTAACGCAGCAAAAAGTGCGGGCAGCACCTCTTGTTCGTTGTATACGGGTAGCACGATCGATAACAGCATGGCTGATACCTCGAAGGAATCACTGGGTTAAGCGAGAAAACGAATACAACCGGTGGTGATAAAGGATTTGCGAGGTACGGGTCAATAGGACAAATGCCAGCGAAAGTGAAAGTAGTAGGCACACTCCATGTGCCGTTCACCCGGAGTTCATGTGCCGTTCACCCGGATTTCCAGCAAATGCTGGATTGCGGACGGCACGGCGGAGCGTACCTGCTACTTTTGTCGGCTATGTCCATCGTCTTGGCTAGCTCATGGGGTCCAGGACAATCGCTGAGCAAGCTAGCTACGCTAGTCAAATTCTCCATGAAGCATCCAGGTCGCATTTCTGCGATCGCGATAGATCCACAACCATGGACCACTGTCCAGCTTCACGCGATAGTAGTCGCGTTGTTCTGTGATCCCTTGCCACCATCCGCTATCAATCCGTTCAGGGCCACTGGTTTCTCGGACGCGTTGAATGTCGCCCCGGTAGCGTACCGTGCTGGGTTGATTGGAAATGGCATCCCAAACGACGTCGATTTTCTGGGGCGGTTGGATCAACCGCGTTGGTCGGCGCCATGCCTCGTTAGCGGTCGGTTCAAGGCCTAGCTCATCCGCAAAATTCCGTTTGGGGGCCTTCGCAAGCTTGCGTTTGGTTTCTTGAATTTGCCCATCTTTTCGCCAGCCCGTAAGCGGGCGCCAGGAGAAAGCTAGTTCCGGTTGCGGATTGCGATGAAGCGATGGAGCCACCACGGCTTTTCGCCCCAAGCGAGAACTGAGACCATCAATCAGTTTCGCAATCGTGTCGCGATGCGAAAGAGCATCGCGTTCAAACAAATTGGTTTGCTGCCACACGATGGGAGCGGTCTGCGTTGCTTGAATGCCAATCGATTTTACCCAAAAATTCCCCATGCCTTTTTTGAGGCGATTCCCTTCTAAGTTGGCATCCAATTGGCCAGCTAGTAACCACATCAAGTGTTTCGGATCATTGGAAGGTTGATAGAGGCCAATTTGAAAAATACGAACGTCCCGCTTGGGATGTTCGGAAGAAGGTTGCGTATCGATGGGCTTCATTTCCATCTCCACCGAGATCGAATTGCATTCCAGGACGATACGGCAGACGAGTCGTATTACGCCATGTCCCATTTCGTCTAATGCCGTCATCAATTGACTCAATTGGTCTTGGATCACCGAATCGATGGTCTCGCGCATGGGCGTTGGGTGTTCCAAGGTTTGTTCGATGGCAAGCGATGGAGCATCATGAAGCGATTGGATAGGCTCTTGTCTTGCATGCACGGTTTGATCGATGCGTTCCAGGATCTTGGCATCGAATCGGGAGACTAAGCCAGCCCGAGGCAGTTCGATCAGCTGCCCTACCTTTCGAATTCCTAATCGCATCAACTTGGTCACGGTCGCGTGGTCCAACCTTAGCGATTCAACAGGTAGGCCAAAAGTGGCTGGGCCGATTGGCTCGTCCTGGTCGACGATGGTGGTGTTTCGGTACGAATGCGGTACTTGCCATTCGCGTTCGTAGAATTCTAAGTCCTTTGCAATTTGAGATCGGCATCCGTAGTTGGCAATCGCCCACGCGGCACCCATGCTGCTAGCCAGCCCGATCGCCACGAGATAGCCTTGGCTTGCGAACCATTGGTGGACGGTGTTTGCGAGAAGCATCTCGTTGCCAAACAGCGGCGCTATCCCTGTTACATCAAGAAAAATTCCTTGGGGTTGATGCAGAGATCTTCCAGCCCACGCCTGTTGGTCGACCGTTTCGATGCCTACGATAGGGCTAAAGCACTGAGCCGATTCCGCAAGGGAACACAGAGCTTCCAAGTCGGCTTGTGGATCGTGCTCGAGACGTTCCGCGTCAGGGCAAAGCGTGCTTGTTTGGCTCAAAGGCATCTGAGTCGTGATGCCCATCCCGCGAGCGGTGGCGTTGGCAGCAACCACGATTTGGCCGCGTCGCGCATCGCGAGCGAAAAGGATCACCGGCCCCACTTGAAGCGAGCCTTCGCTTGGGTTAGCCTGCCACTTCGCGACGGCGATTCGCTGGCTTGGCCAGTTCGGCAGCCAAACGCAAAGTACTCGCTTGTTCATGATTCGCCTTGCTCTTGTTTGGTGCTTCCACCCATTTTCCGTTCGCATCCATGCCGATCGTCAGTCGAGCCCCGACGCGTCCACCGACGCAACGTGTTAGCATGAGGTCTAGCCACCGCGGTGAATCGATCAATGCATCTGATCCCAAGGCCGGGCTTTCTTGCGCTTCTCGCACGAGCCATTGAATATCCGCCCAACTTGGATGGGATCGCGAAGCCAACCGATCCCGGAGCAAAATGCCGAGTCCTCCGCCCTGTTCGGTTGCCAGCTGCAATCGTCGCGCCACGCGGTCTTCCAATTGTCCAACTTCAGCAATCACGGCTCCCACCGCAGAACATCGAAGTCCTTGATCCATGGCCCAAACCGCGTCGGTGTGGTTACCTGGATGAATCACAATCACCCTTTCCAAGGGCACGCCTAAAGATTGGAGGGCCGGTGGGTAAAGTTGCTTCTGAGAATCCAGCACCAGCAGATACTTTCCCTTCTCAATCGCTTGTTTGGCGATCATGAAAGCAAGGGAAGACACCCCTGCCCCCGGAGCGGTCCGAACCAGTTCGATCATGCTGCCGCACGCGTACCCACGGTTAGGCAAGCAACGATCCATGGTCGCGCACCCGCTCCCAATGCTTTCCACCGAAGGGCGATTGGCGGTTTCCATTTCTCGGATCTGCTGAGCTAGCAGATCGAGCGTTTTCGAGGGATGATTCATGGTGCGATTCACAAGACTCGTTATCGGCGAGATTCAATGCTAGCATTAGGAAATGCTGGCGTCCATGAATAAAAGAAACGATCTAGGTGACACGTTTGGTCAGCTAACCAAACCGAAACCAACTATCGATGAAAGAAACGATTCTGGAACCACGGAACATACGGAATACACGGAATTCAGGACGTAAGAAAGGCTCGGCTCCCTTTCCGTGTGTTCGGTGTTTTCCGTGGTTGAAAAAACGAGTCAAGAACAGCATTCTGGAACCACGGAACACGCGGAATACACGGAATTCAGAACGTAAGAAAGGCTCGGCTCCCTTTCTGTGTGTTGGGTGTTTTCCGTGGTTGAAAAAACGAGTCAAGAACAGCATTCTGGAACCACGGAACACGCGGAATACACGGAATTCAGAACGTAAGAAAGGCTCGGCTCCCTTTCTGTGTGTTGGGT
>JBIKLJ010000139.1:0-13255 GCA_044359895.1 Pirellula sp. | reverse complement strand
ACACTGTAGCTGGCAAACGCGGTTCGACGCCTGCTGATGCCCCTGCGATATTCGATCGACTTGGCATCGACAGTGCGGCATGGTCGCAGATGGTGAAGAATTTCGGTCGAAGTTTCAAGAACGTGGCTGGCAAGCCTTCTAGCATTGCTGAAGCGCGAAGCTTGAAGACACGTCGCAGATTCTACTGCAGCCGGGTGTAGCCGAATCCGGATTCTAAACTGCACTGCAAACCAAGTAAGCTCGGGTAGCTGATAGGTAGGTGCTGCGCAAATCAGCTGATTTTCTACATGGCAACATCGAATTCGTCCGTTGACCTGTCGACAAAAGGTGCCGGCAACGGCGATGCACTGCGAACCCGAAGGCTAACCACCCAAATGGGTGTGCACGAACAACCCGAGAAAATGCTGTGTCCCCAATCAATCCAATCAATCCCCACCCGCGGCTCAAATCCCCCCATCGCAGCGAAGCTGAGTAATCGTCCTAGCAAAGGAATAACAGCGGCGTGGAAATTACCATTCCACCCTCGCGTTCTACCCTCTCGAAAGCTGCGCAAGATGCTTATCCACCGAGGTTGGTAAGTGATCCAAATTGTATCCGCCTTCTAGTAGGCTCACGATTTTGCCTCCACAGTAGCTGTTGGCAATTTGCTGCACATGCTGAGTCAAAGTTCCAAAGTCCTCATCGGTCAAACAGAGCGAACCAACCGGGTCGACTCGGTGTGCATCGAATCCCGCACTGATCAAAATCAATTCGGGTTGCACCTTCTTGGCAAGAGCCTCGATGCCTGCGACAAATCTCTCTTCAAACTTCTGCCACGAAATACTTGCATGCACCGGATCGTTAGCGATCCACCCAAGTCCCGCAAGCGATCCCGTCTCACTAACAGAGCCGGTGCCTGGATAAAAAGGTGAGCGATGAATCGAGTAAAACGCAACTCGCCCGTCTTCCCAAAAGATATCCTGAGTTCCATTGCCATGATGCACATCCCAGTCGATGATCATCACCCGATGTAGACCTTCCGCAATAGCAGCATGCGCAGCGATGGCGACATTGTTGAACAAACAGAAGCCCATGGGGCCGTCGGGCAAGGCGTGATGCCCCGGAGGACGAACCGCACAAAAGGCCGTCTTGTCCTCACCACGTAAAACTCGTTGCACAGCATCGATGGACGCTCCTGCTGCCATGTGAGCGGCTTGCCAAGATCCGTTACTGACAACCGTATCCGATTCAATCCGGCCGGCTGCTTGATCGCACCACACTTTCAATCGGTCGTAGTAGGCAGCTTGATGGACCTTTTCGATCGCATCGCGCGCAGGCGTTTTCCATGAAGGGCAAGTCGATTTTGGGATCCAATTGTCTTTCAGCATCGCATTGACACGGACAATTCTCTCCACACATTCTGGATGCTGACCTGTGTCGTGCTGAGTAAAAACTGGCGAATGATAAAGTAACAATGGCGTTTCCCTTGTTGGTCTTTACTTGCGAGCCCGTGGGTGGTTCATAGGAACCCATTGGCCATTCTGCGAACTGCTAGCGACGCACTGCTCGATGAAGTACATCCCTTCAACGCCGTCATGCACGTTCGGGAAAAGCGTGTTCACTTTCTCGACAGGCTGGTCTTGGGAGACAGCCACCATCGCGTCGAAGGCTGCAACATAGATGTTGGCAAATGCCTCGAAGAAAGCTTCAGGGTGACCGCTTGGCAAGCGACAGGCCGACCGCCCACTGGCATTCATATGAGGCGCGTTAGGATCGCGAGTGTAAATACGATGAGGCTGTCCGTTTTGGCGAACCACCATGGCATTCGGTTCTTCTTGCCGCCAAGACAGAGAACCTTTTGTACCATCAATTTCGATGGACAGGTCGTTTTCACGGCCATGACTGATTTGGCTTGCAGTGACAGTTCCCAACCCACCATTTTGATAACGAACGATGGCGGTTCCGTAATCGTCGAGCCTACGACCAGGCTCGAAGATTTTTAAATGACAACTGATTTCTGCCGGCAACAAGCCGGTCATAAATCGTCCCAAGTTGTAAGCATGGGTCGCAATATCACCGAAGCAGCCGGCTACACCGCTTTGTTTCGGATCGGTGCGCCAAGCGGCTTGCTTTTGGTCTTGGTCTTCGAGACGAGTTCGCAACCAACCTTGAATGTACGAGGATCTCACGGCCTGGATCTCGCCCAGTTCGCCGCTTTGGATCATTTCGCGAGCTTGCCGAACCAGCGGGTACCCCGTGTAGTTATGCGAAAGAGCAAATACGCATTTCGAGGAGTCCACGATCTTGGCCAGTTCGTTAGCCTGCGCAAGATCAAACGTCATCGGTTTGTCGCAAACGACGTGAAAGCCAGCTTCCAAGGCTGCTTTCGCGATTTCGAAGTGAGTATGATTGGGGGTAGCGACCGACACGAAATCGATGCGATCACCGAACGGCTTTTTCGACTCGGCATCGAACATGGCTTGGTACGATGAGTAGGCCCGTTCCTGACAGACGTCATACTCTGGTGCCGAAGCCTTCGATCGCTCGGCGTTGCTGCTGAACGCGCCAGCAACCAATGTGGCTCGATTGTCCAGGCAGGCTGCGATGGAATGCACTCGACCGATGAACGAACCCTGTCCGCCTCCAACGATACCCATCTTCAATTTTCGGTTCAGTGGTCCATTCGTCATTTCAATCAATCTCCAAGTGGGGAGGAAGGGGAGGTACAAGGAATCTTCGTCACCATGTTCTACCAAAGTTTCCAATGTTTTCTAGCTGGCCAGTCCGTCACGCAGGGAAAGCCATTAAGTCGATTTGGCGATTGACCAAGTGGTTCCTTCTTTGCCGTCCTGCAGGGCGACGCCGATTGCGATCAAGCCATCGCGAACGGAATCGGACATGGCGAAATCTCGCTTGGTGCGAGCGTCCGTACGAACTTGGATCAAAAGCTTCATCAGTCCATCGAGCAGTTCTTGTGAATCCTGATTGTTGCTCGATTGCTTGGGCGGCTTCATAAAGATGCCAAGAATCGCCCCAAGTTCCTTCAGAATCTTCATGCCTACAACGAACAAGCCTAAGTTTTCTTGGCTGCGACCGGCGGCTTCTTCCAGTTTCGCTTCATCGATAAATCGGTTCATGCACCGAGCCACCTCGAAGAGATCCCCGGTAGCCCCGCCCGTGTTGAAGTCGTCATCCATTTTGCTCAAAAATGCTTCTCGCAATCGGACCACTTCCTTGAGCGCTTCGTTGGAGGTAGTGGGTTCGACGAACGTCTTTCGCTTGTGGTTGTAAGCCATTGCGACATCGTCATAGAACGAAACACCCGTCAGGCGTTCGAATCGTTGAATCAATCGATAAAACGCTTCTAAGGATGCGCCTGCCTCGTCCAGTTGCTCGTCCCCGAAAATCGTGGTGGAGCGGTAATGAGAGCGCAACAAGAAAAATCGAATACGTTCACCCGTGTGCCGCTCGATTAACTTCGCAAGTCCACCAGCACCTTTGCTTCGCGAGATTTTGGTTTCGGAGGTGGCTTGTGCGCTTGATTGCTGGGCAGTTGCTTCGGAGCCTGCGTTTTCGGCTCGATCGTTCTTGCCACCGACTTTTCCTTTGGCTTCGGCAGCTTGCATCAAGCCGTTATGCAACCAATAGGTAACCATCGGTTGGCCGTGGCAGCAACGGCTTTGCGCTAGTTCATTTTCATGATGGGGGAAAACCAAATCCAAACCGCCGCCATGAATATCGAAGGTTTTACCCAGAATACGGCGGCTCATTGCTGAGCATTCAATATGCCATCCGGGTCGGCCTTGGCCCCATGGACTTTTCCAGCTAGGTTCGTCCGGCCGAGCTGATTTCCAGAGAGCAAAATCGCCTGGTGATCGTTTACGGGACGCGGCGTCGCCACCTTCTCCTTGTTGCGAATCCACCGATCGATTGCTCAACTGGCCATACTGAGGATCCTTCATGACGTCGAAAAACACGTCACCACCGTTAACGTAAGCGAAGCCACGCTCAATCAACTCTTGGACAAACAGGATGATCTCATCCATACTGTCCGTTGCGCGAGGCAAATGATCAATTTGGTCGACGCCAAGCGATTGAAGGTTGGACAAGTAGTCCGCAGTCATGGCCGTAGCCAACTGAAACATCGATATTCCCTTCTCGCGGGACTTGTTGATAAGCTTGTCATCGACGTCGGTGATGTTGACGACCCAGGTCACTTCAAAACCGGAATAGACAAGGTAGCGTTTGATCGTGTCGAAGATCACCGGGCCAACCATATGACCGATGTGTGCTTCGGCATAGACCGTTGGACCACACAAGTACATTCCAACCCGATCAGGCTCGATCGTTTGAAAAGGTTCTTTGGTCTTGGTCAGCGTGTTGTAAATTCGAATCGAGTTGGTGGTCACGTCAATTTTGGTCTAGCTTGAGTACGGAATCGTCAGATGAACCCTAAGTTTAGCAAAATCAGCCCCGCCCGGGATAGTATGCTCGCCCGGTGCAGGGGTACAGGGCAATTTCCCCAGCGACTCCCCATTCGCTCCCCACGGACAGGCTGCCGCTTTGGAGCGTAGAAAATCATGGTTCGAAACGCGGTTAAGAAACTTCGAAGCGAAATACTGGATCTGGTATGGTCGGTGGGTGGCACCGTTCGGCCGGGTTCATCGCAGGAATATCAGGTTTGGCAGCTAAACAATACGGGAAGTCAAAAGACGGTCCTTCGCGAGCCATTTTCAGAAACAATTCCTGCTATCCCTTTTGCCGGAAATCAACAAGCCATCGCACCGGCCATGGCCGGACTCTCCCATGGTTTGCGCGCCGGTTACTATGCGGACTTTGATGTTCCGTCGACTCTCTCTTTTGGGCAAGACTACATCGTGACCATTCCCAACGGTCGAATGTTGTCCAGCCTTGGGATCGTCATCAGCCCCGACAACGTTCACTTTCAAGATCTTAGCGGCGGTAGCTTTCGTGGATTGGCTCACCATCCACTTTATTACGACGGCATGTACGTGCCTCCAGTGAAGCGACTGCGAGGGACTGCAGTCGTGCTTGCGACAGGCTTAGGGCAAAGAAATTATTACCATTGGACAGCTGAAATACTGCCCCGACTGCGTCTGCTGGAGCAAGCGGGCGTGCGACCTGACTTCTACTGCATCCCGAAAAGGCACCATTACCATTACGAATCTCTTGAGTTGATGGGTATTCCCCGGGAACGCTTGGTGACGCTTGGCAAATACACCCATTTGCAAGCAGATAACTTGCTGGTTCCCTCCGTAAATCGCCAAGAGATGACGCGAGAAAACGCTCAGTATCTTTATCAGAAGATCGCAGTTCCGCATGGTGGCAATTCGAAAGTGCAAACATCTGCGAAGATCTATATCGCGCGGCGCAGGCGACATTGGCGGTCGATTCAGAACGAATCTCGGCTGATGGACCGGCTAAGCAAGCTTGGCTTCCAGCGATATTATTTGGAAGATATGTCGATGCTGGAACAGGTCCAGCTGTTTTATCATGCCGACAAAGTCGTAGGCCCGCATGGCTCAGGGCTTGTCAATTTGGTCTACTGTAAGCCAGGGACTCGCGTTGTCGAAATTGGTACGCCGGTACGCCCAAGTGGGCTCTTTCATCGCATTGCGCACCACCGCGGACTTTGTTACAAGAATTTCATTGGGATTGCCTGCAACACTCGGGCGGATGAATCGAATATCCTGTGTGACGAGAACGAGTTGATTGCACTTTTAAGGGAGATGGATTGATGTTTGGGATTGGATTGACGGAACTTTTGATCTTGGTGGTGTTGGCGGTAGTCATGCTTTCTGCCGTTGGTGCGGTCCTGCTCGTTGTGTTTACCGCGAAAAAGAAATAGCCATAGTGTTCGCCGAAGACCGTGATCGCCTGGCAAGCTCGAAAACATCCTTTCGTTGAGAAGCTTGAGAAAACGATTGTTGATGACGGATTGTCACCTCGTTGTCATGGGGAGCTTGTTGTTGTGATGTCGCAAAAAAAACTCTCCAGCTGCTTGCAAAATGAGGGATTTAAGCAAGCAACTGGAGAGACGCTTCGGAGAATGTCAAAGCTTTGGATGTTGTTGTGGCTCGTTAGCTTCGACAAACCTACTATCGCAGTGACGATGGACACGTTTGGTCAACAGGAAAAAAACAAAAGCCCATGAATCGAAATCACGCGTTGCTGCTACTTTCTGAATGCACGGGGGATGATATTTGGTCGGTCGAATATTGCCTGCAGCGGTCTGTTCCGGAGGCGTGGGTTCGAAAGCTTCAAGACGCGTATGAAAGTGGTTTCGATTGCCTCGACTCGCAAATCTTTTTCCGGGGCCAAGTCGTGAATCAGTTCGAAGGAGTTCGCGACGTGGATTTGGCCTGCATGATTGCTCAGTGGTTGAAGTTAGACGTTCAGCGAATTGTTCAACACTATTCGACTCGAGCTGGGGTCGTAAGAGCCATTCGCGAAGAGCTGGAAGAGGGCTGAAACTTGGCGGCCTCACAGGCCAGCCCTGCTACCGGCTCTTGCTGATACCCTACTATTGCATGGTTTGCCAACATCGGTCAAAGTACTGGCTTCATTTCTCTGGTTCCTCAAGGATAAAAAAATCGTGACATTGGAAATCGCATCCCTCCGCCGTGAACGAACCAATCGCAACACCTTTCGGTGTCTTCTGCTGTTGTCTGCTTCCTGCATTCCGACAGGGTTTGGTTGCAATTCGCCAGAGCCGACCGAAGTTTCCGCAGAAACCAGTGGTTACCTACCGAAGGACAGCAAAACGGCCAGCTCCCCCTCTTCGAATGCCAGCGCACCCGCTTCAAACGGCAGTGCGACAGGCGATGCCAGCGTCACCGAAAAATCACTTGGTTCCGCCAACGAGGGGGCTCCTGCAATTCCTGCTGCCGCCGCAGCTCCCACGTTCGAGCCTGGAAAGATCGATCCAAAGATTGCAGCTAAAGAGTACATGCAGCTCAAATTGCCAGAGAATCGAGACTCTGCTTCTTTACTTCAGTTCCTAGAGCTTAGCTCGCGATCTGTGCGTGAACTAATTGCCGACGGACGCAGGAAGTTGATCACCAACGACATGATTCTCGAGCGCGGAATGGCTCTAAGTCGAATGAAGATGGAGGCTGCGGAGCTGCTTGGGAAGCTCGCACAAACCGACGACGAGAAGCTGGCCGGTGCCATGGGAAAGATGGAAGCGTTGGCTCAAATGGCCGGCTTCGGCGACATCCCTTCGTTAGATGATTTGCGAGCCTTCGCAGCTCAAGAAATGTCCAACACCGATCCCAGGATCTCGCAACAGGCCAAGTCGATTTCGCTTGGAATTCTGACCAATGATTTTGAAAGTGGGACAGCCAAGCCCGAGGATCTCAGTGGCTTGATCGAAAAGATCCTCGCAAAACCGAGCGATTTGATTCCTTCCAATCTTCTCGCGATAACTCAAGCACTGGAACGCTTGGACTCGAAATCGGAATCCGAGCTAGCGTTGCAGTTAGCTAAGAAAACCGAAGAGGCCTTTCGCGACTTCCCTGAAACCCAAGTTGCGTTAGGTGCCTGGGAACAGCATGCGGGACGACTGGAAGAAATGAAGGTTCTCGGGGCACTCATGGACCCAAAATCCACCTCCGATCGACAGAGCGCGACGGTAAAAAATGCGATTGATTCGCTCATGGCCAAAATCCCATCGCCTTTGACAGCGTTCGTCCTGGTGCAAATCGCGATTCAGATGGAGTATTCGGGCTCGACCGATATTGCGAAAGACATGATCGCTCTCGCGGAAACGCAAATTGAAAACGCAAAAGGTGAAGCTAAGGAGGAACTGGCTAGAAACTGCCAGCAATTCAACAAGCGGCTGGCTATCTTGAACAAACCGATGGACTTTACAGGGCTTGTGGACGTTGAAGGCAAACCCATGGACCTGGAGCGTTACAAGGGCAAGGTGGTTTTGGTGGACTTTTGGGCCTCCTGGTGCGGCCCTTGTATCCAAGAGATTCCTAATATCGAGAAGGCCTACGAGGAAAAGAACGCTGAAGGATTCGAGGTCATCGGTGTCAATCTTGACGAAGAGCGTGAGAAGCTCGACGCCTTTCTCGAAAAGAAGCCATTGAAATGGGCTACCTACGTTTCGAGCTCGGACGAGCCGAAGTATCGCGGATTCAAAACCCCACTTGCTGTCGAGATTGGAATCGCTGCAATTCCTTTTGTAGTTGTGATCGGTAAAGATGGGAATGTGGCTGCTATCCACGTTCGCGGACCCAAGCTGGAAACGACGATTGCGGAACAGCTTGCAAAATAAAGACAGCTGGAAAAGATTGCGGCGGGATGCAGCAGTTTCTAAGGACTGTTGGTTCTGCCGTTTTTCTTTTGAAGTTTCTTGAACAAAATCTGAAAACCACAAGATGACGCTAGAGCATGAACCTGGCTCTGGCACGGGCTGAATTCACGCCCGAGGGGGACCATCCTGGATGCACAGGCAGCCGGGCAATCAAAACAATGGGATCGCCTCCATCAACCGGAACGGCAGATGAGCTTCGCAACCTGAATCGCGGCACGCGATAGCACCCACGGATCTTACTCAAGACTCCAGCCTACCCCTTCTGTGGAAAAAAAAGAGGCAAAACCGAAGACAACCTTGACGCGCAATGAAATGCCATTGACAATGCTTAACGAGGTTTTCTTTGACTTTATCTCTCTGCATTACATTTTGGGAGTCGTGAATTTATGGTCGTGTTGAATCGCAGGGCATTACGAAGTGGCTTCACACTCGTTGAATTGCTCGTTGTTATTGCAATCATTGGAATTTTGGTTGGGCTCCTTTTGCCAGCCGTTCAGGCCGCTCGTGAAGCAGCTCGGCGAATGCAATGCTCCAACAACAGCAAGCAAATCGGGCTCGCACTGCAAAACTATCACAGTGCGTACAACAAGTTCCCAATGGGTGTGAACTGGGGGCCAGGGAAAGCAACGCCGTACACGCTACCCTACCACCACACATGGATCACATCGATTCTTCCTCAATTGGAGCAAGGTTCGATTTATCAAGCAATCAATTTTGACCAACGAGCATGGGGACAAAACATTGGCGGCCAGCCACTTGTTGGACTAAAAGTTCCGTTTCTGCGTTGCCCTTCTGACGCAGCCTATGACGCTGTTTACGATTCCTCGAATTTGACTCGCGCTGGCTTTAACGCAAATCTTTCGATCGCTGGTTACGGTGGATCGGAAGGGTTCCACTGGTGGCAAACAGCTGATCTCAATCCTGCCTGGGGTGGCGTTTGGTCGACGATGTTGTATCAACGCGGAGACTTTACAGGTCTGTTTGCGGTCACCCGCGCTCACGGCATGAAAGACGTTACCGACGGAACCTCGAACACGATTGTGGTGGGTGAGACCGATGCCAGTGGTTTCGGGGGAGGTCCTTTTGGAACCTCTGGAACCGGTGCTCGAAGAACCAAATCCGAGTCCGTATTCCGCGCGGCGTTTGTCGGCCCTGGCATTACCGGTTGGGGCGGCAATGAAGGTGGCGGCATCCGAACGGTTCAGTGCGATGGCAGCCCGATGAACAATGGCGCTTGGTTTCGCAACAGCCCTTATCCTTACTCGCCAACTTACATTACGGCTTGGGGAATCAATACCGAATGGCCCGGCACTTCCAGCTTCCATTCGGGCGGGATGAACGCAACGATGGGCGATGGTAGCGTCCAATTCATCAACAAGAACATTGATATGCGAGCCTACATTGCTCTCAACGGCATTGGTGACGGAAACAACGCAGCGTTCGAGTAACCAACAACTCTTGTTTGAATTTGAGATCCAAAAGGCTTTGCAATCGCAAAGCCTTTTTTTATTGGAAGGCCCTGTTATGGCGAGATTCTGCAATCAAAAGGGCCAGTCGCTAAAAGGCCAGCAATCCGCGCTATGCATTTCATGATATTTTGCCATAATCTCACGGTTTCCAGATCTTTCGATAACTCTTAATGACCCGATCCAGGAAACGGACCTAATGGACGACAAGCTCGCATATCACGGCATCACCTTTGATGATGTTCTTCTTGAGCCACGTTACAGCGAGATTTTGCCGTCGCAGGTCGATGTCAGCACTCAGCTCACTTCTAAAATTCGGCTGCCGATTCCGTTTTTGTCTTCCCCGATGGATACGGTCACGGAGAGCCAGATGGCAATCGCTTTAGCCAAAGTGGGTGGGTTGGGCATTATCCACAAGAACATGCCCGTAGAAGCCCAGACGGAAGAGGTCACCAAGGTTAAACGATCAGCAAATGGCATCATCATTGATCCAGTCACGCTGTTGCCAAACGATAGCATTGCGAAGGCTCAGGAGGTGATGCGCCAGCAGAACGTGTCTGGCATACCGATTGTCGAGTCCACTGGACGTTTAGCTGGCATTCTCACTCGTCGCGATTTACGATTTTTGGAATCCTCCGACCTGCCGATTTCTTCGGTCATGACCAAAGAGAATTTGGTAACGGCGCAGGGGAATGTAACGCTTGCGGAAGCTGAGCGAATTTTAACGGATAAAAAGGTGGAGAAACTTTTGCTGGTTGACGATGAATACAAACTAACGGGCTTGATCACGATCAAAGACATCGACATGACCAAAGGATTTCCGGCTGCGTGCAAAGACGAGCTGGGAAGATTGCGGGTGGGTGCGGCGATCGGGGTGTTCGATTTCGAACGAGCTGAAATGTTGATTGGGCGCGGTGTTGACGTACTTGTTGTTGACAGCGCGCACGGTCATTCGGCCAATGTGATCGAAACGGTCAAGCAGTTGAAGCGACAGTGGTCGATCGAGGTAATCGCCGGCAACGTAGCAACGTTCGAGGGCGGCCGGGATTTGGCGAAAGCTGGCGCGGACGCGGTGAAGGTGGGAATCGGTCCAGGATCCATCTGCACAACCCGTGTGATATCAGGAGTCGGTGTCCCGCAAATCACCGCAATTTATCAGACAACCAAAGCCTGTCAGCAAGCTGGCATTCCAACCATCGCCGACGGAGGAATCCGTTTTAGCGGTGACATAACCAAGGCGCTCGTCGCAGGAGCGAGTTGCGTTATGATCGGAAGCCTATTTGCCGGATTAGCTGAAAGCCCCGGACGTACCATCCTTTATCAAGGTCGGACCTTCAAAGCCTACCGTGGTATGGGATCGCTTGGGGCGATGGTGAAAGGGTCGAGCGAACGATACCGTCAAGGGGCTCAGGACCAGCTTTCGAAATTGGTTCCAGAAGGAGTCGAAGGACGCGTGCCGTTCAAAGGACCATTGTCCGATTACGTGTACCAACTAGTTGGCGGACTTCGCGCTGGAATGGGCTACTGCGGTACTCAATCCATTGCGGAACTTCGCAGGGACGTTCGTTTCATTCAAGTCTCGGCCGCTACGGTCCGTGAGAATCATCCACATGATATCGCTATCACTCAAGAAGCACCTAACTACAGTTCCGAACTGTCTAGCTCTACCGACAACTAGCGATCAAACCAATCATGGTTTGTCGCGAGCTTGGTTGCGACGAACACTCAAAAATTCTCTTCAATTGCGTTTTCAGGTCCTCGGCGGGCTTGCTGCAAGTTTGCTGGTTGGGCCTGTGGCGATGGCTCAGCAGCCACCACCCGCGTGGTCCCCTGCTCCGTTTGTCAATCCAACAGGATCGATTATTCCGGTCAACAAGCTTCGCAGCAACACTCAAGAGACGAACGTTCAAAGCCCTGTGTTGCGATGGAAAGTGGGCAATCCAGAGAATCAAGGCAAATCGACCGATAAGAGCTTCTCGCAAGCCTTGGGAACCAACGACAAGGATGCTCGTTCCGTAGCTCAGTCGAATGTGGTTCGGCAGTCGATGGCACAGTCGCAGCCCCTCCCAAATCAGCCGCGGTCGACCTTCAATCTCAATCCGCCGCGGACAACAACCGCCAAGGCTGCCATCACGTTGGACGAGCGAGGTTCGGTCAGCGATCAAGGGCGGCGTTCCGTAGGCGATCAGGGAGTCAACTTGGCGTCGTACAGCTCCGGTTCCGTTGAAACCAATCCTTCAAGTTCCTCGGCGACTGTCGGTGTTTGGTATGATCGCAAAGCAGGCGCTAACGAATCAAAATCCAGTGCAGTTCAACGAACTCGCTTTCAAGAAACGGGGGATGTAATGCCATCACCTGCTCCTTCGATTCTCCAATTGCCACCAGCCTCGCCAGGCGAATCGGCTCCGACACTCGATCCGCAAACGGTTCCGGAACTTCGTTTGCAGCAAGAGATTCCTAGCCCATTCCCAAAATCCAAGTCGCCGGAATTGGAGATTGAAGATTCGCCTTCGGATGCCACCGAACCACCACCGATGAGCCGTCGCGATAATCAAGACCTTGCACCCAAGCCACCAAGCAGACCCAATCGATCTTCAGTGGATTGCGATTCGATTCGCCAACTCGCTAAAGATCAGCAAGACATTTCGAAGATCCGAGTGGATTCGTCCCCTAATTTTGTAGAGGGCTATAAGGGAAAGAACCAACGGGTCAATACGAAAGAAGCGTTCTTGGATTCAGCAGAGGTCCGAACTTGGCATGACTACGATGGCGTGGTGATCGCCGACGGGAAACTGGTAGACATCGAGCGTGGCATGGCCATTATCGAGCGCGAAGATGGTTCGCGGGTGTCCAGCTTGTTGCGTAAACTGAGCGATGCGGATACCGCTTATATCGGCCAAGCCTGGGGAGTGCCGGTAACCTGTTCGATCGAAGATCGATCGTTTCCACGTAGAGACTTTTTAGAAACGACGATGACCTTCAAGGCGAGCGGTTCCTGCCACAAGCCACTTTACTTCGAAGAGGTACAGCTGGAGCGATACGGGCACGAATGGGGGCCACTTGCTCAGCCTGTTCTTTCCTCGGCACATTTCTTCGGTAACGTTGCATTCTTGCCGTACAAGATGGGCATCCACCCGATGAACGAGTGCCAGTATGCGTTGGGGTACTACCGCCCTGGATCGTGTGCTCCTTGGACGGTTGGGCCAGTTCCGATCAGTTTGCGAGGTGCATGGATGCAAGCCAAGGTTGTGACGGGTGCGGCTTTAGCACTGCCTTAAGCGTTCGAAGTTGCGACTGAAACAATGTCGCCGGGCAAACGGATCACGGATCACGAGGGGTGGGAATGAGATTGTCGGTACGTTCCATCAACCGGGGCTAGCGCCCAATGGCTAATGGGGGGGAAGTGTGACGTTGTGGCGACGGGGAGCGAAGGCAAATTCGTTGGGGCGATGTTCTTTAGGGCAGC
>JBIKLJ010000138.1:0-13302 GCA_044359895.1 Pirellula sp. | reverse complement strand
CCGTTCCATCCACAAAGCCTTCAGCACCTACGACGCTCAACTGCTGAAAGGGAGTGCGGATTCCAGAGGCAACACCTACGGTCAACACGAATCGTACGAGCTTCAAATCGCCTCCAAAGGATGGTTGTTAGGGTGGCGGTTGGGGCTTGCGTGCATGCTTCCGCTCTTGGTTTCCTATCGGCTACTAGCGGGCATTTGGTTTCTCTTGATATGGTTGATGAGCCAAATTACAACGCCATGGATCGCGGTCAAGCGTCGTTGGCTTCGAAGCTCAAAACCGACGGAACTGCAATCGCTCGAGGTTAGAAGTTTCTGGGGCGTTCATCCGCATTGGCTTGGGCTTTGCGCGATGGGGTTGCGGATCCTGCATTTACCATTGGTGGCAGCACTGTGGCTGAACATTCGATGCTTTGCGCTGATACCTCATCGCAGAAATCTATCTGCGTTTTTCGCTTCCCGATCGATTGTGGATGGTGCAGGTTACTTAGACAAACGAAACCGTTTCTGGGTCAGCGTCCGCTCCGCCTTAGTCAATTCGGTGATTGGATTTGGAAGCTACCGTAACGAGCGGCCCATTTTCCGTTGTGATGGATTGCTGCGAGGGCTATGCACGGGGCCGGTGTGGACCTTGGGCAACTACTTTCAGTTGTTTCGGCAACGTCAACGGATCGAGATCGCAATCGGTGACTCGGGCCTATGCCAGCAGTCTCAGTATGTTCGACTTGGATCGACGGCACTGGTGCTTGATCTGATCGAACAGGGCAATGCAAAGCTTCCACGATTAAAGAACGTCATCGAAGCCACGACAAGGTTCGCGAAAGATTGGATGTTGTTATCGCATGTTCCAGGCAAAAACAACATCCAGTGGACCGCTTTGGATATCCAACATGCTTACGCGTCCGAGGTACGAAACTTTTTGCAAACGCATCCCAATGTCCCGATGGAAGCATGGCGAATTCTAGATCAATGGCAAACCACCCTCAATCAATTGCGCCCCACGGAAGACGAGTCAAATTTACCACGGACTATGCTTGGGCGCATCGATTGGTTAAGCAAGCTCTGGATTTTGCATCAGATGAAGGGTGAAACAAGCTGGCAAGCTAGAAAGAAGGTTGACCTTCGGTACCACGAAATTTCAAGCGAGGGGTACCACCATCGGCTTCATCAGATGCTTGAGCTTGCGCCGATCTTGGACGAACGGGAAATCTCCAAAGCTGCAAGAACCCCGCCCACCGATACACCTGCAACCCAGCGTGGCTACATTGTTCGCGAGTTTTCGGACGACGAGAATGATCTTCAAGTGAGCTGGACGCACGCGGATTTTCAACTGGAAGGCCAGCGAAATCGCGTCTATTTCTGATCAACTGCCTTATTCAGGGGCGCTTCATCCAGAAGATCGTTTCGAGAAACACAGGATGCGACGGTGGTTTCTGGTTGTTGCTCTTTAACTCTTTCAGAACCCCACCGAACTGAATATGTCCCGAGAGATCCAATTCCTTCTTTAAGGGTATGCACACAACCGCGCTTGGACTGTTCATGCTGTCGCTATCAAACAACTCGATAACGCGATACAAACTATGGATCGGGATCATCATGGGGACCATCACCTTACCAATCATGATGGGGACGGTGATGAAGCCCGAAAATAACGATTGCGTTCCGATCTCTTTGGCAAAGCCGGTAAGAATGATCGCATCACCTGCTTTTCGTTCCGCATCTACTTGCGACGGTGGAACGTGACTTGGTTTCTTTTTGACGAAGTCGCGACGTAGCTTTGTATCGAGAAGCGAGAGAACTGCCTCTTGATCTTTGGCATCAAGATCTTGCTTGGTCATTTCGAGAAAAAGAAATGCCCGAATGCCAGCCGAGAAGACTCCTGCTGCCTTCGCAAGTTCCCCACGCGAAACGACTTGATCATCGGCGGCATCAAAGAAATTGTAAAACCGTCCGCCATTGTCGAGCGCCTTTTTAGCGGAACCTAGCTTAGCAAACGCCTTTAATTCCTGCATTCTGATTCACTTTCTCTTTAGAAAACAAGCTAAACTTCCGAGTCAGGTACGTTGATCGCTTCCATTTCCTGTTTCCATTCGTCGTTGCGAAACGCCCCTTCCCATTTGGTGATAACCACGGTCGCCAAGCAGTTTCCGATCACATTGACTGCGGTTCGGGCCATGTCCATCAGCTCATCTACACCCAGAATCAAGATCACTCCTTCGACGGGAAGATGAAAGGACGCCAGGGTACCCAGCAAGATCACAAGCGAAGCTCGTGGCACTCCGGCAACCCCTTTGGAAGTCAACATCAGGGTTAGCATCATGATGATCTGCTGCGACCAACTAAGTTCGATGCCAGCCGCTTGAGCGACGAAGACGGACGCGACCGCCAAATAAAGTGTTGTCCCATCCAGATTGAACGAGTAGCCCGTTGGCAAAACAAACCCCACAATCCTTTGCGGGCAACCAAGTTTGACTAAGTTCTCCATGGCCTTGGGCAACGCTGATTCGCTAGAGGTGGTTGCAAACGCAATCGTCGCGGGCGTCTTTACTGCATTGTAGAAATCTTTCAGAGGCACTTTGAACAGCAAAGCAACCGGCAACAGGACAACCAAGCAAAACACGAGCAATGCGACATAGAGAGTTCCGACCAACATCGCAAGATTTTTAAGCACCTCCAACCCGCTATGGCTCACCGCATACGCCATCGCAGCGCCCACACCGATCGGAGCGAACTTCATCACGAACTCCGTAAAGCGAAACATCACATCCGCTAACGACTCGCACCATTTTACGATCGGCTCGCTTTTCTTTTTCCCAATGCTGGTTACTGCCAACGCAAACAAAACAGAGAAGACAACGATTTGGAGAACATCCCCCTCGGCCATCGCCTTGATGATCGAGGTAGGCGACAAGTGGGCGATGATGTCACCAAATGATTGTGGTTTGGGGGGTGGCTCGGGTGCGACAATACCTCGGGATAAAACTTCCGAAGCTTCGCTGGCAAGGTTGATCGCTTTCGCGTTTTGCTCCAAGGCCTCCGACGATTTTCCCTCTTGCAACGCGGCTTTCGCAGCCGAAGCTACGTCCTTTGCCTCGTTTGCTAAATCCCGAGCCCGTTCGGAGAGTTCCTTTTTGTTCTCGGTCTTTTCAATACTGGCCAAGCTTAACCCTTTGCCGGGTTGCGCAATGTTCACCGCAATCAGGCCGATGAACAGAGCAAGCGTGGTAACCACTTCAAAATACAAAAAGGCCTTCGCCCCGATTCGGCCAACTTGTTTGATATCACCTGTTCCAGAAATGCCAACCACCAGCGTTGCGAAGATTAGCGGTGCGATGATGGACTTGATCAGGTTCAAAAACAGATTCGATAATGGCCTCGCTTCCAACCCCAGGGGCGGAACCAACCAACCGATCAAGATACCGAGAAACAGCCCTATAAAGATTTTGCTCGTTAACGAGATTTTCGGCATTGGCATTGAATCAAATTGCACTTTCCACGCAAGCAATCGTGTTCGAAGAAGTGAGAAAACACATCAGCAGGATCGGCGGTTACGAAGAACATAGCATTGGAAACAACGGATTTGCCATGAACTCAAACCTTTTGCTTCAATCAAACCACTGAACAAAAACCGATGTTTCAAGAGCAAGCCCGTTATTTTAGCTCCCTTCCTCCACTTCGAAAGCACTCGTTTATAGAAATAAACGACAAACTGAAAGTCGCTTCAACGCATCTACCCCGACAATTTCGACCTAAGCCACCTTGAACGATGCAATCATCTACGGTAGGAAATCGTCAAGGCGAGCATGATAATCGGTTGGGCTAGAAATCGTTGGTTTACCGACGTAGCGTAGCTGGCTTTTCTTCGGCAACTTGTTCTGCGGGCAAGTACCCGATGAAACAAAGAAGGTCGCGGATCTCCGAGGGTGTTAGCGAATCCAACAAACCTGATGGCATCGCCGAAACCTTGCTAGGAAGAATCTCTTCGATTTCTTCTTCGGAGATTTTCACTTCCTGGTTCTCTTTGGTCCTGATAGAAATCCCATCTGGATTACGTACCAAGATACCTGCGTGGACCTTGCCGGTCAGGGTTAGGACTTTCTTGGACGCATACTGATCGCTGATCACATGGGATGGGAAAAGAGTAGACTCCAAAAACTCCGAACGAGTGAATCGTCGAGTGACGCTGCTGAGGTCTGGCCCAAATCCATTGCCAACCGTATTCATTTTGTGGCATGAAGAGCATTGAGCCTTTGCGAAGACTCTGGCACCTTCTTCTCGGATTCCGTATCGCCCTTGTTCGCCAGCAAGGAATTGCTCCAAAAAGCCAAGCGACCATCGCGGCTGCTCTGTTTCCGTTGGTGGAATTGCGGCCGGAAGATCGGGAAATCGTTTCTCGTACCATTTTTGCCAAGCCACCATCGGAGATTGTTTGCTGTCGCCTTCCGCCGAGAACTTCTCGCCAGTCCAATACTCGAGCAGTCGAACGGTTGGTGTCGGATCGTTTCCTGCTTCAAAAAGTTTGCAACCTTGCAGAATGGTTTGGCGAAGCGCTTCGGGGTCTTCTGTCGCGACTTCCATTTTGCGAAGAGCATCACAAACATCCGCCACACCGAACGAGTCCAACAAACCAATCGATCGCACTAGATAGTCCCAATTCTTCTCGTCAGGCTTTTGAGCCAGCGCTAATGCGATCGTGGCGCGTCGGTCTGGGCTCTTGCGCCAGCGTTGCCGCAAATGCTCCGCAGCAGATTCGTCTGCTTGAGCCGAAAGGATCGCAGTAATGCCTGTCTTCAAACGTTTGAAAACGTCTTCTTCCAAACCACTTTTATCAATCGAGGTATCCAAGCGTATCAGTGTTTCAATTTGCTCGGGCGTCAATTGCGAAGGCACTTTGAACAATGCCGTCAAAGCCGCATTCGGGTACTTTTCCCCAAGTTCTAAAATACGGATCGCTTCGGATTCGGTCAGGTGCTCGGCCATTTGCTGCGATGTCTTCATCACATAAAGCTGGTAAGAACTTCCCCCCTTGGCTTGCTGAGCTGTTTCCAAAAATTGCAGTACGGCCATTCGTTCCGTCGAGGTCCAGGAATGCTGGATCATAGGCAAGTGCATCGATATCAACATACGCTCGGGCATCGGTGCATCTGATTGCAAATATTGGATAGCAGATGGAACCACGTCGCTCTGAAGATAGGTAGCCAGTCGAATCAATTCGCTATTGATCGCGGCGTTACCTGCAGGAAACTCTTTCTCGACAAGAGCCTTCAGATCCGAGAGCCCGCCTCGATCGATGGAGTTCAGATGCAATGTCACTTGAAGAACACGCAGTAAATCAACGAAGTCAGCGTCACTGACAAACCCTTGCGTTTGTCGCATCATAGCGTCGACAACAAGATTTGCATTTTGCTGAGTCGGTTCGTTCGTGATCAATACCAAGCCCGCTTGAATCGCCAGACGGCTCGACTTGCCATCGACAAATTCATCCTTCCACTCAGCCGATGGAACCAGCGACAACGCACGACGGGCCGCGAAGCGTTCCTCGTGGGTATTGCTGGTCAGCATACTTTTTAATTCCGAAGGTGTGCATACAATGCCCTGCCGAAGAATGGACTCACAGGCTGCGATGCGAACATTGGGACTATTGTCGCGAAGTAACTTCCGCAACTGAATCTCTGCTTCCACATCCTCGGTATGCAATGCGAGCAGACGAGCACATTTGACTTGCACTTGTTCGCTGGTGCTATTGCTTAGTTCGACCAACATTTCCGTCGTTGGAATGGGCCCAAGCAGCTGCATGAGATCCAACGCTTGCATGCGATAACGAGCCGGATTCTCATTGCTGTAAGCGACACCAGCTACTTGTTCGGCCCATTCATTGCCTAGTTCCTTTTTTAGAACGGCTGCGGCTTGTCGTCCAAAAGCAGAGTACAACTGGGGCAGCCGGATCGCTTTCGTAACCCCTTCCCCCAAGTCCAAAACTTGAGCTGGGATATCACCCACCCATCGAACTCGATAAATTCCACCGTCTGTACCACGGCCACCCGTGCAGAAATACAACCAACCATCAGGCCCTACTTCTAGGTCAGTCACATTCATGGGTGTCCCACTGACGAAGTCTTCGACCTTGGGCTTCGATTTATCGGCGGATTCCACATTCATGCAAAGAATTCTTCCTTCCGACCAGTCAGCCGAAAAGAGAGTTCGATGGTACTTTGCCGGAAACTTAATGTGCGAGTAGGTCGTTATTCCGGTTGGGGATCCACGGCCTGAACTTGCGATTGCAGGCTGACGATCCAGATAGTACTCCGGCCAATTAGCCCAACCGCTGCGCCAACCGAATTCAGAACCTTCACCAATTCGGAAGACACTGGTTGCCCGATGCCACACCGCGCCGATATCCGCTTCCATATCGCTATCATGAAGATAGAGACTCCCTGACGGATGGAACGTCAAATCGTATGCATTCCGCAAACCACCTGCCACGGTTTGCACCCGCTTGGTCGTCAGCTCATAACGAATCACGGTTCCGCCAGGTGCCTTGATACCGTCTGCGTGTCCACCTGGATCCTGAAACCTAGGTTGAACAAGATCGCCCTCGTAGGGATCTCGAAAAGTGCTGCTCACGTCTGGAGTTGCAGCGAGTTGGGTATGATTTCCGATCACGGCATAAATGCATCCGTCGGGCCCAAAGGTGATCTGATGCGCACCATGTTCGCCCGCGGTGCCTTGGAACTGAACCAAAATTTCTGCCTTCTCCAGTTCGCCGTTCCGATCTTCGTCAATCAGCCGATAAAGCCCAGCACCCTCCGGACCGTCACCCGTGACGTAGACGTCTCCATTGAGCGGCAATATGCCTTGAACGTTTTGAACCAAAGTGCAGTACTCGCGCGTCTTCTCGGGCGTTCCGTCTTTGTCGGCATCATAAATCAGCACAAGAGGACCACCTTCCTGCGAGGCCACAATATGCCCGAATTCATTAAACGCCATTGCAATCACTGAGCCAACGGAACTGTGATCCAATACCTCATCGACGATAAAGCCCGGCTTCGTTTTGAATCGGTCTGACGGTGGAGCCGATTTCTTGGAATCGAAATCCTTCAATGAAACAACGACCGCAGACTTGCTGACTGCGGTTTCCGGAACAACACCAGGGTCCAACGGCGTCTCAGCTGTCTCGGAAGCATTCTCCTGTGACTTAGCGATTGCTGCATCCAAGGACAATGCATTGGACCATTGACTATCATCGAATCGCAAGAGTTGCCAATTCTGAAATGTTAACTTACTTGCTTTCCACTCATCGTCGCTGACGACAATTCGCCATTTGGCGTTCTTGGGTTTGAACATGAACCCGACCTTCAAGCCATACTCTTTGCCAGTTCGATTGGTAGCTCGAATCGCAACAATGTTTTTGCCAGGCCTGATCGCCGAAGATACATCCACACGCTCCATGGTCCGACTTGCTTTCGTCGTACCAACCTGACGACCATTCACGAACACTTCGCACTGATCGTCCGCTTCAAATTCGATCACCCCTTGTTCCGTTTCGGGTAAATCCATCACGCGTCGGAAGTACGCGTCACCTTGCTTTACCTCTTTCATGGATTCAGAATGCCATATCCACTCGCGCTCCGTCTTCGCGGTTGGCGACGGTGGTACCGAAACCTTGGAATTTCGATTGGAAGAAGACTTCTCTTGCGCATGGGATTCACCATGTTTGGCAAGAAAGAATGCTATCATTGCGAACAAAAGGGCGCAACGAATTGCAGCGGTGCTTCGTTGCCTTACTATTTGTTGACTTTGGATTGAACACATAGCCAGCTACCATCCTTCGAATTTGCAAGATCCCGGTACAGCTGGAGTACTTACGGGAAAAGATGCAAACAAGGCAAGAGCAAAGCCGCGTTCCTGCGGTTATCAAGGCTCTTTTCAAAAACGTCAATAGATGGCAGAGTTCGCTCGTTGCGATTTTTAGGATCCGGCAGGCTTGCCAGGTTCCGTCTGATTGGTCGCTTCGTCTTCGCCTTCTTTTTTATGCTCGAAGCGATGCTCGTCCTTTTTGCTGTGATTGCTCGAACCAGCTCGTCCATCGACACCTTCCACTTGAAGAACGATGTCTTGATTCTTCGACGTGTCCGTTTCAACGCGGATAGACAAGCCGGAAGTTGCGTAAGACGCGTGCCGTTGATTGATGACCCCCAAGGTGGAAGGCTTGTAGTTGGGAATGCCATCGGCTTGAATAAACTGAACGATCACACACTTGTGGAGACCTTCCACCGCGCCGTCGTCGTCGCGGTATGTCTTGAGCCGAAAGGTTCCATCGCGATTAATGGTGCCGGTTGCCTGAATGCCATGCGTTTCAGACAGGCATTCAATCGTACCGAGCTTCACAGGGGAGCCGTCGGCAAAGAGAACTTTACCTTGAACTGGATAGGTCTTGAGTTGACTTTCCCCGCAACCTAGGGCACAGACCATCAAAAAAAACAAAACAGTGGACTTGAGTGCTGTCGACCACGTTGTGGACCGCGTTGTCGACCGCGATATCGCTTCGGGATTAGTCATTGCACTAATCCTCCAGATTCACAGGTTGCGAATCCGCACGGTTGCACAAACGGCCTAGAGTATCTGTATCGATTCTATTGCTAATGGCGCGAACGCTGCCATCTGCCAAAGCGAACTGACAAATTCCCGCGTGCCAGCTTCCCCATCGAACCAAGTCGCTGCCCTCGCCGCGCATGTCCGTCGCAATGGGAGTGGTTGGGCCACCTAGGCGGGCAAAGTTGTAGACACTGTCTCCGTTGAAGATAAAGGCGTCTTGAGGCGATTGGCCCAGTTTCCCCATCGGAACATGCATCTCCCCAGTTAGGATGGTGTTGCTGAGCCCATCCAATGCATTGCGATGCGAGATCCTGTCGAGCCAATCCACAGGAGTGCTGGAATCGCATTTCGCCCGGCTGGAAATCAGTAGACCTGTTCCATTCCCGCCATAGTTAAAATCGGTTGGAAGTCCGACTGAGCCAGGTGAAAGGTCGCCGTGGTTTCCGCCATAATCGCCAACAGCCCCTGATACTTCGGCGCTTCCCGCCACCGGAATTCGGCAACCGCAGGGAAGTGTTACCCAACGTGTTCCCGCACCAACAACTTGCCCGATGCCTACTGACGTGCTCATCGACCTCCTAGTCGGACAACAGTACACAGGCAATGACCGAGTCCGCACTGGCTCTGGATGTCCGGCGTAGGGTGCCTTGTAGTCCCACTGTTGCTCCATGGCGGAAGCTTCTAAGTAGGGCATGATTCGCACGAGCCATGTCGTTTCCTTTCCGCCGCAGGATCGCTCCGCAGCATCTCCAGGTCGGGGCTCGTAACGCGCTGGCGGATAGGCACGATTGGCTGAATGAAACAGCTCGAGTGCCAAGCTGATTTGATGCAGGTTGTTCTTGCATTGCATCGTGCGAGCGGCTTCACGCGCAGCCTGGACTGCTGGAAGCAACAGCCCAACAAGAATCCCAATAATCGCAATGACGACCAGAAGCTCCACCAAAGTGAACGCCCGACGTGCCAGCAGATTTCGAGTGTGCAACATGAGTAATCGGTTTCAAATAATAGTCTTACAAACGGAGTCGCTTCGATTGTAGCTCAAAACTATGCCTTTTGTAACCAAAATCCCGTTTGTGCGACTCCCCGCTGGTGTGTAGACTCGGTGAGATTGGAATAACGGGAATAACTAAGATCTAGGAATCAAGAACTTGCAAGAATCAGACGAACCGACCCCCGCCGCGCGAGCAGGCCTGAAACGACCAGAAGGGGCAGAACTGCGACGCAATGCGACGTTTGTAGGGGATGCAAGCGACCTTGTGACTCTCTTGAAAGAAGTGGCCGCTCCTTTAGCTATCACCGACATTCAGGACGAGACCTGGACTAAAATCGCTGAATATTGCATCCAGATTTGGTCCTGGAATCAAAGCATCAATCTCACACGGCACACAACGCCTGAGCTGTTCGTGAAGCGAGATTTGCTCGATTCTTGGCACCTTGCAAAGCTGCTAGAACCCAATGAAGAAATCCTAGATATCGGAACCGGTGGAGGAGTACCCGGGGTTCTCGTAGCCATCCTAAGACCCGACGTTCAAGTGACGTTATGCGATAGCGTTGCCAAGAAAGCAGTGGTCATGCAACGCGTTGTTGACCAGCTACAACTGAAGGTGCCCGTGTACCCGCTCAGCGTTCAAAAGGTGCTTGAAGATTTTCGTTACGATTCGCTTACAGCCCGCGCCGTCGGTCCACTGATCCGGCTGTGCACTTGGCTACAGGAAGACTGGCATAAGTTTCGCCGCCTCCTTGCTATCAAAGGACCGAAATGGGTGGAGGAACGGGGCGAAGCGCGACACAAAGGCGTTCTCAAGAATATCGAACTGCGACGAGTCGCTGCCTACAACATGCCGGATACGGAATCGGAGAGCACCATCCTGCAGCTGCTTCGGCCAAGAAGCTAGGCCGCTACGTCCATTAGAACCCGGTGGGGAAAACGCAGAACTGGCCTATCGCCGTTTTGTTGAATAGGGCCTGGGAACGCATCATCTTCAGTAAAGTAGGCCGTAACAAATCGCTTTGAACGCAGTTACGGCAAGGCGTGCTGGGTATGAATTGACTCGTTCGAGGAGGCAATTCGCTTCGAGCGGGGCTGCCGTAACTGCGCTAGCGCTTGTTACGGCCTACGTTCCTACATCCAAGGGCCCGCCCCCCCTTTGAATTGCGCTTTATTCGCGACGTGAATCGCTAACGAGCACCGAAGATTCGTAGTTTCGGCGAGTCCATGATCTCTGCCATCTCGGCTGATTTCGTCGGCAGAGTGCTCAAGATGGCCGATGCAATTTCAGCATCGTGCTTCACGAGCTTGGTTTGGCAATTCGTCCAACGCTCTGCTCCCCAACCTGCCAACAGGACCTGATCCCCTGCTCGGGAGCTTCGAATGGCAAGCTCAATGGCGGCCTCACGATTGGGAACAATTTGAATCGATGCGGGATGCTCGCAACCATCCAGCACCTGCCAAGCCAGCTTTTGCCCCAGCTGCGTCGAGTATCGGCTTTGAGTTAGGATAACCCGCGATGCGGAACGTTCTAAGACTCGACCGAAGGCTGCAAGCTGTTCAGGAGTCGCAGCATCAGGAATTTCCGCCACGCATGTGATCGGCGCCCCATGCCTAGAAAGTGCGTGCATGGCCACGGCCAAACGATCTGCTTGATCGCTGTTGTCGATATAGACGCTGCATCGGTCTGCCCCCTGAACGCGTTGCATCCGCCCCGGAATGCGTTGCAGCCGTTCGATCCCTTGAACGATCTCAAACAGCTCCAAACCAAAAGCGTATCCAACGGCAGCCGCACCCAGCATGTGCCTCGCGTTGTGATCGCCCAGGATCAAACTGGTGATTGGCATCACACAAGTCCCGGCGGAGATCATCATGGATTGTTCACCTGGCAAGCTACACAACCGTCGCCCCCGAACATCCGCAACCGCATCCAAGCCGTAGCTGATGGCGTGCGGTTGATGACGTTCAATCCACCGATTTAATCGAGCGTCGTCCGCATTGTAGACGACGATCCCATGGCCCTTCAGTTGTCCAACAATCCGATGCATGGCATTCTCGACGCCTCGAGCTTGCAGAGTATCGAGCCGCTGCGATTTGCGAAGCCCCGTAAACAACACCACGTCAAACTCCATGCCACTGGTTGCATGCGAGCGAAGCATTTCATCGCTAAGCTCGATAACCGCTGCGGGGCTCTCGTTGTCAGCACTGGCTTTCAGCCACTGCGAAAGTTGATTGGGGTCTGCATTGTCGGAAGCCTCAAGGCCAGATTGACTTCCATCGCTTGCACCCAAACTGGTGTAGTAGGCAACGCGTTTCCCGATTCGCTTCATCATGGAGGCAACCATCAGCGAAGCGGTTGTCTTGCCGTGCGTTCCAACAACAGCAATCGTCAGCATCCTATCAGTCGGCTTGCCTGCAACGGCTTGGCATAGCTGAGCATAGGCCTCACGAACGTCTGGCACGATACACTGAGGGACGCTGGAAGGAAGAAACTGTTCTGTCAGAATGGCTTTGGCGCCCAAGTTGATCGCATCGATCGTATCGCGTGCCAAATCGGATTGGCAATCCACGCCAGCAGCATAGATCCAATCGCCATCGCATCTTTCAACCGTACTCGCGCATCGAACGCATTGAATATCATCCGCACCCACAATCTGGGCCGATGGGAAAACTTGGCGAAGCGATACAGACGAACGACTAGTATTACGGGACATGCTTGTGGCCTCCTTGCCATTTTGGATTTCCGCTTGCGAACGCAAGCTGCGTCGATTCTTTGACTTCCTATCGAATCTTCCTGATTCGAGGTTGGATCCCTTGGTTCGCAACTGGGATGCGTTCCAAGCCAATCCAACTAATCAACAACGTGTCCCATACCAGGGGTCTCCGTCAAGTCGAAAACCCAGAAAATCATTGGCGAATGCTAGCAAATCGGCCTGTTCAGGACTCGCTGGCGCGGCGCAATCGGTCCATCAAAGCGGCCCCGATTCCGACCTCCGGGACGCTCTCGCAGTAGACACTTTTTGCTCCAACTTGATCCGCTTGTCGAAAGAAATCGAATAGGCTTGACGCGTATTCCTCGACGGATTGGCATACCAGAATGCGAACGAACTTCGGCGCATCGTCAGGTTCCGAAACACCGATAAAAGCGGCGGGTTCCGCTGCGGTCCTCAGCGGCGAAACCATATCTTTCACGAGCACAATCCTCGCTTTTGGTTGATAGTGCCGGTGTCGAAGGCCCGGGGAATTGACGGTTCCATTCGTCCTTTCCCGCGAGCCTTGCTGCAGGTCGGAACCCGTTGCGTTCGATCGCATGTCATAAACCTTAATATCTGGAACGACTTGCTGAAGTGCTTCTAAGGACAGCCCGCCTGGTCGAAGCAGAGTCACTTGGGCTGTGGACACATCGACGACGGTGCTCTCGAGTCCAAATTGTGTGGGTGCCCCTTCGATGATGCCGGCAATGCGTCCTTCAAGATCTTCGGATACAGCTTGCCAAGTCGTGGCGCTCGGTCGGCCGGATCGGTTGGCGCTGGGGGCAGCGATCGGAACCCCCGATAGCCGTATCAGCTCGGCAGCGACAGGATGAGCAGGCACGCGTACCGCGACAGTTTCTAAACCGGCGGTAACCGAGCGTGGTACGATCGCTGATTTTGCAAAAACAAGCGTTAAAGGCCCTGGCCAAAATCGGTCCATCAGAGCTCGCGCGACCTCAGGAACGTGAC
>JBIKLJ010000137.1:0-13312 GCA_044359895.1 Pirellula sp. | reverse complement strand
TGATCTTTCTGAAATTCGTTTCGGACAAATTCGAAGAGCGCAAAGCAGCGTTGATCGCCCAAGGCAAGCAGGCGTACACCGACATGGTCGAGTTCTACACAATGCAGAACGTCTTCTATCTTCCCGTGACATCGCGGTGGAGCCACATTCAGCAGCACGCCAAACAGGACGACATCGCCATCAAAATCGACTCGGCGTTGGCTCAAGTCGAAAAGAGCAACGCGTCGCTCAAGGGCGCGTTGCCGGACAACTACTTTTCCCGGCTGGGGCTGGATGGCAGCAAGCTGTCGGCCTTGATCGACGCCATTAACAACATTGACACCGTCGCCGATAAAGAAGAAGACGTCGTGGGCCGTGTCTACGAATACTTCCTTGGAAAGTTCGCGGCGTCCGAAGGCAAACTGGGAGGCGAGTTCTATACGCCCAAGTGCGTGGTGAATCTGATCGCAGAGATGATCGAGCCGTACAAAGGCAAAATCTACGATCCCTGCTGCGGCAGCGGCGGGATGTTTGTGCAGTCGCTGAAGTTCGTGCAATCGCACCATGGCAACACCAAAGACATCTCGGTGTACGGCCAAGAGTTTACGGCCACGACGTACAAGCTGGCCAAGATGAATCTGGCGGTGCGAGGACTGTCGGCCAATCTGGGCGACGTTCCAGCTGATTCGTTCTTCAAGGACCAGCATCCCGACTTGAAGGCCGATTACATCATGGCCAATCCGCCGTTCAACATGAAAGACTGGCGAGCGGCTGACGAGCTGACCAAAGACTCGCGTTGGGACGGTTACGAAACTCCGCCAACCGGCAACGCGAACTACGCTTGGATTCTGCACATGGTGTCGAAGCTGTCGGCAAATGGCGTTGCTGGTTTTGTATTGGCCAACGGTTCGATGAGTACCAACACTTCGGGCGAAGGCGCGATTCGTCAGAAACTGGTGGAGAACGACATGGTCGATTGCATGATCGCGCTGCCGGGTCAGTTGTTTTACACGACGCAGATACCGGTTTGTTTGTGGTTCTTGACCAAGTCCAAGAAAGCGGACAAGCAGCGAGGCTACCGCAACCGCGAAGGCGAGACGTTGTTCATCGATGCCAGGCAGATCGGCACGATGATCAGCCGCACGCAAAAGGAACTCACCGAAGATGACATCGCAAGGATCGCGAAAACGTATCACGCATGGCGCGGCGAGAAAAAAGATGGCGAGTACGAAGACCAACCAGGCTATTGCAAATCGGCAACGTTAGAAGACATCCGCAAGCACGACTTCGTGCTCACACCCGGACGATACGCTGGCGCGGCCGACTTAGAAGACGACGGCATCCCCTTTGAAACCAAGATGACCGAGATGACTCAGTTGCTGTATCAGCAAAATGGAAGAGTCGTTGAAGCTGGATGAGGTGATTCGTAAGAATCTGGAGGTGTTGGGTTATGGGAAGTGAGTGGAAAACCAAGTCATTAAAGAAATGCGGTACTTGGCGTTCTGGAGGCACACCGTCAAAATCCAAGCCTGAATATTGGAATGGCGACATACCTTGGATAAGCGCCAAGAGCCTAAAAGACTTCTTCGTTGAAGATTCGGAGGACAAGATAACGGAGCTTGGCTTGAAGAATGGATCAAGACTGGTTCCGAAAGATACCATCCTATTCGTCGTCAGAGGCATGAGTCTAAAAAGCGAATTCCGAATGGGCGTTTCACTGCGTCCTATTGCATTCAATCAGGACTTGCGAGCGTTGGAACCTCACGACGACATCCTACCGTATTTTCTGGCGTATGCGATCAAAGCCAAGACGCTCGAAATCTTGGATTTAGTTGGTGAAGCCGGGCACGGTACAGGCGTTCTTCCAACAGATAGAATTCAAGCCGTTCAAATACCGGACATTTCCTTGCATGAACAGCGAAACATAGTTCACTTCGTCAAATCCTTAGATGACAAGATCGAGTTAAATCGTCGGATGAATGAGACGTTGGAAGGGATGGCTCAGGCGTTGTTCAAGAGTTGGTTTGTGGACTTTGATCCGGTGATCGACAATGCGCTTGTCGCTGGGAATGCGATCCCCGAAGAACTGGCCGACCGAGCCGAAGTCCGCCGCGCCGCCCTCGCCAACGGAACCGCCAATCGCGAAGCCGCCAAACCCTTCCCCGCCGGGTTTCAACAAACTGAGGAGATGGGATGGATTCCGGTTGGGTGGGAGATACAACCCCTATACAATATGGCGAATTTCATCAACGGAGCTTCATTCAAAGAGTCTGACTTTTCAGATGCCCCAGAAGCTTTACCCGTAGTAAAAATTGCCGAAGTAAAAAACGGCATATTAGAGCAAACCAAATTCACAAATACGCAAAAGGAAGACAAATACAAAATCAAGGATGGCGAAATTCTATTGTCATGGTCTGGTAATCCAGACACCTCAATTGACACGTTCCTTTGGACTGATGGTGATGGATGGTTGAACCAACATATTTTCAAAGTCGTCCTCAAGGACGATTTCGAACGATGTTTCGTGTTCTATAAGTTGAAAACATTACGTTCTGTTTTTGCCGAAATCGCCCGTGATAAACAGACAACAGGCCTCGGGCACTTCACCGTCGGCGACATGAAAAGGCTTTTTGTATTTAAGCTTGACGCAAGTTTATTGGCGCAATTCAATAATGCCACGGAAACGATGTTTAAACGTTATTACGAGAACCGGCTTTCGCAGAATGCCCTCACCAAACTTCGCGACACTCTCCTTCCCAAACTCATCTCAGGCGAACTGCGAATCCCGGACGCCGAGAAACTCGCCGAGGCCGCCTTGGCCTGATCCCAACGGGATCGCATACGGTAGCCGGGGGTTTGAGCGCAGCGAACACCCCCGGACCCCGAACGTGCGCAACCCTCCGACCGCAACGCGGTCGCATACATGTCTGCGATCCCTCCGGGATCGATGCGCGTTTGTGCGCGCGTTCCTGGGGTGCGCCGCTGCGCGGCAACCCCCGGCTACCGTATGAGATCCCTCCGGGATCAATCTGCAACGATCCCAACGGGATCAACGTGCAACGATCCAAATGGGATTTTCGCGCATCGATCCCAATGGGATCCTAGCGCCTCGATCCCGACGGGATTTTCGCACACCGACCGCGACGCGGTCACATACGGTAGCCGGGGGTTTGAGCGTAGCGAACACCCCCGGACCCCGAACGTGCGCTACCCTCCGACCGCAACGCGGTCGCATACATGTCTGCGATCCCTCCGGGATCGATACGCGTTTGTGCGCGCGTTCCGGGGGTGCGCCGCTGCGCGACGACCCCCGGCTACCGTATGCGATCCCTCCGGGATCAATCTGCAACGATCCCAATGGGATCCTAGGGCCTCGATCCCAACGGGATCCTCGCGCATCGATCCCGACGGGATCCTCGCGCATCGATCCCAACGGTATTCCCCCACACCGACCGCAACGCGGTCACATATGGTAGCCGGGGGTTTGAGCGTAGCGAACACCCCCGGACCCCGAACGTGCGCTACCCACCGACCGCTACGCGGTCGTATACATTTCTGCGATCCCTCTGGGATAAATCTGCAACGATCCAAACGGGATCGTCCGCCTACCGACAGCAACGGGGGCCCATATCCATTACAATCAACGATGTTTCAATCGATTGAGACTTTACCTTTTCTTCCTTGTCTACTTGGAAACTGCCATGTCGACTTTTCACTCCATCCATTTCCATATTATTTTTTCTACCAAACATCGAAAGCCTTGGATCGACGACAAATGGATTGGCGACCTGCATGGATATCTTGGTGGTACCGTCAAAGGTCTGGGCGCTGCCCCTTTAAAGATCGGTGGCGTGGCCGATCATGTACACATGCTGATCGGCTGTAAAACCACGCATTGTCCAGCCGAGTTGGTGCGAGAGATAAAGAAATCAGCTACCGCTTGGGTTCACGATGAGATTGGGCTGACTGCGTTTGGTTGGCAAGATGGCTACGCAATTTTTTCGCTCAGTCCAGATGCTTGTTCAGGAGTCTCCAATTATATTGGGAACCAAGCTGAACATCACCGAAAGAAGTCATCAATCGAAGAATTAAAACAATTGCTGGCGAAAGCAGGAATCGAATATGATCCAAAATATTTAGAATAGACAAACGGTACCGGTGGTGTTCGCTGCGCTCAAACCATCGGCGATCGTATCCGATCCCCTCGGGATCGTGATGAAATGACGATCTAAGAGGGATCGTAGAAAATGTGAATGCGGCGATTGACCAATCGAAAAAATGCAACATGAAGTTCACCGAAGCACAACTCGAAGCGGCTATCATCCAGCTACTGGGCGAAGTTGGCTATCCGCATGTGATCGGTGCAGCGATCAACCGCCAGCCTGACGAAGCCCTGATCAAGGAGGACCTGCGAGCCTATTTGTCAGCCCGGTATGCAGCAGACAATATCACTCCGGGTGAAATCGAATCGGTGATTCGGAAACTCACCGCGTACTCATCCGCCGATCTGTACGAGAGCAACAAAGCGATCATGAAGCTGGTTGCCGATGGCTTCCTGCTCAAACGCGAGGATCGCAACCAAAAAGACTTGTATGTGCAGTTGATCGACTATTCATCGCTAACGTGGGATAGGCTGCCAGCCTGTCATCCGAGCAGCATCATTCAGGATCACAACAAGAAGGAAGCCTATCCCTCAGTTGTGGCTGAAAAATTGGGCAACTACGTAACCAACCACAATCGATTCAAGCTGGTCAATCAACTAGAAATCATTGGCAGCGAGAAACGTATCCCCGACGGCATTCTGTACATCAATGGATTGCCGCTGGTCGTGTTTGAATTCAAAAGTGCGATCAGCGAAGATGCGACGATTCACGATGCTTTCAAACAACTCACCATCCGTTACCGGCGCGACATTCCGGAACTGTTCAAGTACAACGCGTTTTGCGTGATCAGCGACGGTGTCAACAACAAAGCCGGATCGCTCTTTGCACCGTACGAGTTTTTCTACTCGTGGCGGAAGACCGACGGAGGGGACTTGGTCGAAGTCGACGGCATCAACTCGCTGCACAGCCTGATTCAAGGCATGTTTCAGACGACTCGCTTGCTGGACGTGATTCGCAACTTCATCTTCTTTCCCGACACGTCGCGCCGCGAAGAAAAAGTCCTCTGCCGGTATCCGCAATACTATGCCGCTACCAAGCTGGTTCAAAACATCCTGAAACATATGCGGATCGAAGCGAACAGCGACGGAGTGAATCCAACGGGCGACGGCAAAGGCGGAACGTACTTTGGTGCCACCGGTTGCGGCAAAAGCTATACCATGCTGTTCCTGACGCGGTTGTTGATGAAAAGCGTCGCTCTGGCAAGCCCGACAATCGTCGTGATCACCGACCGCACCGACTTGGACGATCAACTGTCGGCTCAGTTCACGGGTGCCAAGGGCTTTATTGGTGACGAAGCCGTGATCAGTGTCGAGAGCCGTTCGCAACTGCGAGAGTTGCTAAAGGGACGCAGCAGTGGCGGCGTGTTTTTGACTACGATCCACAAGTTTACCGAAGATGTCGAGCTGCTTACGAATCGCAGCAATGTGATTTGCATCTCGGACGAAGCGCATCGCAGCCAAGTGAACTTGGACCAGAAAGTGACCGTCACCGAAGAAGGGGTGAAGCGAACTTATGGCTTTGCCAAATACCTTCACGATTCGCTTCCCAATGCGACTTATGTGGGCTTCACTGGCACGCCAATCGACGCAACCCTGGACGTATTCGGCCCTGTCGTGGATTCGTACACGATGAAAGAATCGGTTGTCGACGAGATCACGGTGCCGATCGTTTACGAAGGACGAGCCGCCAAAGTTTTGTTGGACAACAGCAAGCTGAAGGAGATCGAGGAGTATTACGCTCAGTGTGCCGACGACGGAGCCAGCAACTACGCGATTGACGCCAGCAAAAAAGCCAACGCGCAAATGAATTCGATACTAGGCGATCCCGGTCGCCTGAAGTCGCTGGCCGCTGACTTTGTGCAGCACTACGAAGCCCGCATCGAAGAGGGCTCGACCGTGGCGGGCAAGGCCATGTTCGTCAGCAGCAATCGCACTATCGCGTATGCGTTTTACAAAGAAGTTATCGCGCTGCGTCCGGAGTGGGGCGAAGTGAAGGTCTGTGCCGACGGCGAGCAACTGACCGAGCAGGAGAAGAAGGAGATTGCGTCGATCGAGCGCGTCAAAATGGTCATGACGCGAGGTCAAGACGACGAGGATGTCCTTTACCAAATGCTGGGCACGAAAGAGTATCGCAAGGAATTGGATCGGCAGTTCAAGAACCGCAAATCGAACTTTAAGATCGCGATCGTGGTCGATATGTGGCTGACCGGATTCGATGTACCGTTTTTGGATTCAATGTATATCGACAAGCCCGTTAAGAAACACAGCTTGATTCAGACCATTTCGCGAGTGAACCGCAAGTATGAGCAGAAGCAAAAAGGTCTTGTGGTCGACTACATCGGCATCAAGAAACAGATGAACTTGGCTCTGGCACAATACAGCAAAGGTGATCAGGGCAACTTCGAGGACGTGGCGGCGTCGATCCTGGTGGTGAAAGACCATCTGGATTTGCTCAAGGCGATCTTCCACAGGTTCGACACGAAGCCATACTTCTCAGGCCAGCCGATGGAGCAATTGCACTGCTTGAACATGGCGGCGGAATTCGTGCAGGTGACAGAGGTACAAGAACAACGCTTCATGAACTTGACCAAACGCATGAAGGCGGCATACGACATTTGTGTCGGCAGCGACGGGTTTACTCAAGATGAACGCGACCACGTGCATTTCTATCTGGCCATCCGCAGCATCGTATTCAAGCTGACCAAAGGGGACGCGCCGGACATCGCCCAGATGAATGCCAAAGTCCAGCAGATGCTGGCGGATGCTTTGGCGAGTGACGGAGTCGAAGAAATTTTCAAGGTGGGGCAAGGCGATATTGCACAGGTGGATTTGTTCGATCCAGATTACCTGGCGAAGATCGACAAGATCAAACTGCCGAATACAAAAATCAAGTTGCTGCAGCAGCTGCTCGCCAAGGCAATCGACTCGCTCAAGAAGGTTAACAAGCTGAAAGGAGTCGACTTTTCGAAGCAGTTCACCGCGTTGGTCGAAAAGTACAGCGACCGCAGCGAGCACGATGTGCTTCAAAGCACGGTGCTGGAAGATTTCACGGATGAGATCATTGATCTGTATCACAAGATCCGCGAAGAACGGGAGTCGTTTGCTGAACTGGGAATCGATTTCGAAGAGAAGGCGTTCTACGACATATTGAAAGCACTAACGATCAAGTACGACTTTGTATACCCCGAAGAAAAACTGCTCGAGTTAGCCAAGAAGGTGAAAGTCATCGTCGATGACAAAGCTAAGTACACTGACTGGAGCCAACGCAACGACATCAAGGCCGAACTCAAGGTGGACCTGATCATTCTTCTCGCCGAACATGGTTACCCGCCGATCGACCGCGACGAGGTCTACAAAGACATCTTCGAACAAGCCGAGAATTTCAAGAAGTACCAGAAGTGATAATCAGAAAACGGGGTGGGGATCTTAGGCGAGAGGCAGGATAAAAGCTACCAATCCTAACCCGAAACGTGACGGGCTGTTGATTTAATGGTACGACGGACTTCCTAGTCCGTCGAATTCCCCATGGACGGACTTGGAAGTCCGTCGTACCGCCCTTCGTACCGTCGTGTGGCTTGAAAGTGCGGTGGTGGTCAAAGAGGACGAACTCGGACAAGTACCCGAAGAATATTGAATGGGTTCAGTTCGAAGAATAAGGAGGAAACTGCAAAATCACAACCCGCAGCGTGAGCAAGGGGCGGAATCACGGGGAATTCCTTAGCTTGCCAATCTGTTGATTGAAGACTCTTCCAAAAACCGTTACGCGTTAGCATTGGCAATCTTAGTAATTGGAGCGAAGGTTGTCCGTCAGATTGTCACTTGCCCGTCGATACAAGTGATGCTGTGCCCACCAATCCAGATACTGCCCTCGTTATCTCGTTCCACAAAGACTCGTCCTCGTCGGGCGAGTGCTGTACCTTGAGCGGCGACGTAACGCTCTGGGGCCAAACCAGCTTCGATGAACCACTGCGCCAGAGCTGCATTCAGACTTCCCGTTACGGGGTCTTCGGTCATGCCATTGTTGCCAGGGAAGAACGCTCGCACTTCAAACTGAGTATCCCCGCTGGACCTCGGTCCGACCACGCCAATGTCCAACCCAGAGAGCAAAGTTAGATCGGGCTTGAGTGCCAAAACGTGTTCTGCACTTCGTAGCATCACAGCACGCCAATTCGGGCCGTTGTCGCACCAAGAGTGAGCTGTTATCTCGTCTCTCGAAATCCCCAACCCTCGGGCGATTTGTTCCACGTCACATTCATCCAGTGGACCACTTTTGTTTCGATGAGGCGCGGCGAATGCTAGTCGCGGACCATCTTTGCGAATTCTCACCAAACCTGCCCCACATTCCTGAACGATCGTTGCCCCCTTGGGCGAGCCACCATTCTCCAACCAAGCATGGCAAGTACCCAAGGTAGGATGCCCCGCAAACGGAAGCTCACGACCAGGGCAGAAGATGCGGACACGGTAATCTGCACCGGCGGCTGCGCCTTCCGGAGTCGATGGGAGCAAGAACGTGCATTCCGAAAGATTTGTCCAATTAGTGAAGTGTTGCATGGCGGCCGTATCGAGTCCTTCACCATCCATGACAACAGCCAAGGGGTTGCCGAGATAAGGCACATCCGTAAAGACATCCATTTGTTTGAATCCGCGATGCACCATTGAGACTTGCTCCAGGATCATGAAAACATTCATTGTACGATTTTCTAGGTCACCGTTACGCAGCATGATGCTTTAGTCCGGAATTTGCTTCATCAGTTGCACTGCTGCGAGCTTGAGATGGATGGTAGCTGGGTGATTCGGGAGGCGGAGCCTCCAAGGCAGTGCGTACCCAGGCGGAGCCTGGGTACGAGACCAATTTCCCTCGTTCCCAGGCTCCGCTTCACCCTCGTTCCCAGGCTCCGCCTGGGAACGCACTGTCTTCAAGGCTCCGCCTTCCGTCATGCAACTTCCCCAATCTTACAACGTAACAAATCGAACTCTGATAAAATTCTCCAACACCAATGGAACACACCTTCACGAACTATCACAAGACGACGAAAGAATCGGGGTATGACTCGAACACGCTATCGGTTTGGTGACCAGCACTATCCGCATTTTATGACGAGCACGGTTGTGGCATGGTTGCCTGTATTCTCCTATCCAGAATTTGCCAGAGTCATTCTTGATAGCTGGCGTTTTCTACAATCGCAGCGCGATATCGATATACTCGCGTGGGTTATCATGGAAAATCACATTCACTGGATTGGCGTTGGGGCACAGCTTTCGAAACGCGTCGGTCAGTTCAAGTCGTTCACGGCTACCTCCATACTGAAGTTGATGCAGGAGAAAGGCACTAAGACGTTGCTTCAAGAGTTGCGGTACTACAAGCTTCGTCACAAGACAGATCAAGACCACCAGCTCTGGCAGGAAGGCAGCCACCCGATCCAGATCGAGACGGAGGATGTGATGTGGCAGAAAATCGAGTACATCCATAACAACCCGATTCGTCGAGGCTTTGTTGACGATCCCACTGCTTGGCGCTACTCAAGTGCTCGCTGCTACGCTGGTAAGCCGGGACTGTTGGAGACCGTTGTGAACTGGAATTAGAGAGTCACCCTCGTTCCCAGGCTCCGTTTCACTCTCGTTCCCAGGCTCCGCCTGGGAACGCACTGTCATCAAGGCTCCGCCTTCCGCTCCTACTGCGGTATTAGCTTTGCCTCTGCATTGTTATTCAGCCAACGCGGTCACCGTTACGCAGCATGATGCTTTAGTCCGGGATTTGCTTCATCAGTTGCACTGCTGCGAGCTTGAGCTGGATGGCAGCTCAGTGATCCGGGAGGCGGAGCCTCCAAGGCAGTGCGTGCCCAGGCGGAGCCTGGGTACGAGACAAAGCGTCTGACACCGTGCGTTACGGTCACGGGATCGAGTTCTCGTCCTTCGGTTTCACGGCACAGGGCGATATTGAACTGAGTGATGGTTTCCACGTCAGTGGATACGGCCTGTCGAATCTCCATCATGGTCTATTTATCATGGTCTATTTATCATGGTTTGTTTATTAGTGTTCGATTAGCGGACATTAGTGTTCCCGTTTGGTTCACTTTGTTCTGGCATATCAGGCCGTACGCAGAGGAATTTTCTGTCGAGGTTACCTCTTCAGTTTGAGGTTCGCTTCGGCAAAGGCTTTGCCCATTTGAGCAAAGATTTTTGCGCTGCCGAAGTAGTGGTAGCCGCCATTGGAAGCTCCCTTGAGTGCTTCTCTGTCTTTGGGCGAAAGAACCTCCTCCAAAGCGAGGTCGAGCTTCGCTTGATCCACCTTGGTGATTCCCTCGATCCATGCGTCGAGCGCAGCATAATGTGCGGAATCATTTTCTGCGGAGTCTGCGGAGTATTGGTCGTTGGCATAAACAGCCAAGACATTCGTCCCTATTTTTAAATACTGAGTCTGTTCTTGATCGAGGACGATGGACCTGTATTTCGGCTCATCCAGCCACCAAATGTAGGTGTGAATCTTATGGCCGTTCAAGTAAACATGAAACCCTTGTCTCGCCAAAATCGCGATACGGTAGAAATCGAAGTCGAGGTTATCTACTTCAAAAGTCGAACGCATGAGCAAGAATTCTTCTTTGCCCCATTTTGAGGAATGTTGGTCCATCGTGATTCCGCTGTGCTTCCATACGCCCTTGCCGATGGGAGCCTTGCCTGCTGTCCAGTGGCTGTCATCGAAGTCAGGCATGTACCAAGCCTCCATTCCGGCTGGCAGCGTGATGTCACGGAATCGTCTATCGGTGAACTCTTCCAGTTTATCCTTCGTTTCAGTGGCATCGACCGTGGCGAAACGCCAGTTTCGCTCTTGTGGCAGAGGTTTGCCAATCGGCTTCCAGAACGTATCCCATTTCCGCTGGGTATCGAGCGTGCCATCCGCTTTCAACGTGTGAGCCGTACCGATGATGTCGTTATACTCGCCTTGCTTGGGTTCTGCGGCTTCGATGTCACGATCCCAAAAAGGGGCGGTATCGACAGCAACCACATTCCCCTGGAACTCGGGCATGGCAGCTGGAGCAGCCATGGCTTTGCGGAAGTTGACGTTCTTCTCGCCATCGACACCCAGCACACCGATGACGAATGGCATCTTCGGGGCGTCAAGATCGGTACGTACATCGCGGATGAAGTGGGCCAACAGGCGCGAGTATTCGTCATAATTGCCGTTCGGATAAGTTTGGCCATCGACAAGATCATTAAAACCCTGAAACCATACAAAACCCGCAAGTTCGTAGCCCGCCTTCGGATCATAAGCGGGGCAAACTCGAGCGGGATCGGCTAGCACCTTTTTCACATGTTCGACCATCATTCGGTAAAACACACCCGAGGCAGCATCTTTGTCCTCTTGCCATTTCTTGCGATCCTTCAGTTTGGGAATACCGTGGGCCCCCTTCGGGTGTTTGTTCCATTCGTCTTGAACCTGCTTAGGCAGCTTGTATGGCCCAGCACTTGGCGGACGAAATTCGGTGTTCAGCGACCGACCGCCCCAAGCGGTTTTGATGATCAAGATAGGTTCCTTCAGCTCTTTCTCCATCGTGATCCCAAAGGTGAACTCAGGCCCAATCTTGCCGCCATCTTTGGTGGGTTGGTCTCCGCGTGCGCCAAAGCCTGTGGTCAATTTTCCCAAGCCTTCGCCATTGGCACTGCCATCATAAGGCCCAGTCAAATAGGACATCCATACCTTGTCACATACGCGAGGCGATCCATCAGGATTGCGCATCTCCTTGAGCAAGGGGGCGGTGGCCGGATCTTTGCCGATGTAGTCAAAAGTTCTGACTTCCGCATGTCCTTCCATGTTCGATTGACCAGCTAGGATGAATACCTTCAAAGGCTGAGCGAAGCCATTCGGAGCAAGGGCAAGAAGTAGCAATACCGCTCCGACAAATGGTATTGCAGCAACAGATCGTTTCATCATGGCAAACTCAATTCTCCAAACGCACTTCAAGGATCGCATACTCACGCCTAACCAGTTACCCATTGTAAAGTAAGAACTTGGCGACATCTTGCACGAAAGATGCCACTTCTCCTTAGTTCGCGCACAATGTTCATCGCGAACCAATAAGCGAGGGAACACGCTACCGAGGCGAATAAGCAGTGGTTGAAGGTTGGGGATCAATGATCGCATCTGCTTCCGGGAGACCAGTGGCTCGGCAATTCTCTGCGTCCCAAAGGATGGGTTTCTGCAGACGCAACGCCAGAACTCCCAGCATGCCGATCTCGGTGATTCTCGCACCGATCTCGAATGGTGAATAAGTCTTCGCATCGCCTGCACAAGCAAGCACCCATTCGAACATGTGTGAGTTATTGACCTTGCTCCACCGTGGTCGACTACCCTTGGCAGCTTTTGAGGGATCCCATTTTAGAGCTTCTGCATCGATGCGAGGTTGAGACTTGGGGATCTTTGCTACTTCCGGCTGATCGGCTCCGCGAAACCTATTCGAGCCGTGGAGTCGCACATCGCAGCCGGTGTTCCAAAGTCCCGCAGACAACGTTCCTTCGCTACCCACGATCAGGCATCCGGTTGTATCGACAGATCCCTGAGTCACTTCGCTGGGTGGAAGATTGTTGTCGCCAGAATAGAAAATCAGCTTCACTGGGCCGCGATTCCCCTTTGCGGCGAACTCAAAGTGAACCGTGCAGCGAGTCGCGAACGATTCATGTCCCAAGTTCTCCCCAGTCGCTTCGATCCGCGTTGGAGCATCCAGTTCGAGAGCACGATAAGCAAGCTGAAAGCCGTGACAGCAAAAGTCAGCCAGCGAGCCACCACCGAAATCGTACCAGCCTCTCCATTTGCCAGGATGGTAGATGTCCTTGTTGTAGTGTCTCGCGGGTGCCGTGCCCAGCCAGAAGTTCCAGTCGAGTCCCTCTGGAATCGGATCGTTCATTACGGGCCGATCGACTCCGTTCGGCCAGCTATGAGCCGGATGCCAAACGTGCACTTCAGTAATGTTTCCTAAAAGCCCCGACTGAATGACTTCGAAGCTGCGGCGAAATCCCTCTGTCGAACAACCCTGGTTGCCCGTTTGAGTCGCCAACTTCGGATGGCTCCCAGCGAGCTTTTCCAACGCACGACATTCTGCCACGGAATGAGCCAGCGGCTTTTCGCAATAGACATGTTTGCCTGCCTTCAATGCCGCTTCGCAGATAGGCACATGC
>JBIKLJ010000361.1:0-3770 GCA_044359895.1 Pirellula sp. | reverse complement strand
AACTCGAACGATTCCGCGTCGAAGTTGGCCGAGTCCACGGCGTAAGGCCTGGTAACTTGGTAGGCGCGATTGCGAACGAGGCGGGCATCGATTCCGCCAGCATCGGACAGATCGCGATTTTTGACGAGTTCAGCACCGTGGACTTGCCAGCAGGAATGCCGCGTGAAGTCTTTAAGACTTTAGGCCGAGCCTGGGTCGTTGGTCGTCAGCTTCGTATTTCCAAATTGAGCGACCATCCAAGCGTTCGTGGCGGCGGTGGCGGCGAGCGAAGCGATCGCAAACGCCGATCCAAGCAACTGAACTAGAGTAACGGATGATCGCAGAACAGAGCGACCGTCGGGCATGCTCCCGACGTGTCGCAATACGTCTGGTGGGCTAGTTGAAGCAGCACCGTTCATACAGTTCTGAATCGTCGCGTTTACATCATCCCGCCCGCACCTTGAGGTGCTTTTGCTGGCCTATTCGAACGGGAAGGTCGGATATGCTCTTTGGATTGCTTGCTCAGTAGCCGCAACAGTTCTTCGATTTGCTCATGAATGGAATCTGGTGCCTGCACCACAAGTAGCGATCCAAATACGTCACAGGTACTATTGCCGCCAGCCGCTTGCCAACTGTCGGGTTCGATAGATCGTTCGATGATTTGCATCAGTTGTTCAGCGGTGCTGTTGTCCGGAAGAATCACGCTTAAATCGTACGTTCGAACTTGTCCCTTGATCATTCCCTTACTTCGTACCACCAATACGTCATGGTCGATCTCATATGCTAGCTGGAGCGGCTCTAAAATATGGTACAGGGCGTTGCGAAGTGACATGGATTTGAGCTCCAGCGTGATCGGATCGTCTGGTGTAAGATTCTCTTGCTCTAGTGACTTTTCATCTAATTTTAAATCGAATTCCAATTTCTTCCCTAATGCCGCGATGACTCCTGAGAGCGGCATTTGATTAAAGCTGACTTCCTCAACTACTTCCCTCAAGGCATCTCGAATCATCTCGCTCTTTGAATCTTCAGAGCTTCCGCCTTTTAGCCAAGCGGGCAACTCCGTCGGCTGAGTCCATACGACAACGGGCTGAGCAGCCTCTTGCGAATCGACGGTCTCTTTTGCGGGGCTGTTTGTTGTGCCTGGGCCGTATGTCGCGCCGGGCTCCGCTTGCGTTTCTTGTTGCGTTTGCCCTGGTGGCTGTGCAGGAACCGACGCGGTCTGCATGTTCACTTCGGTTTCCAATTCTGTCCCGGATGCGCTACCGATCGCAAGATGGCTGCTTAGGGAGCTACCATCATTTGCAGACGGAAGAATGCCTAAGCCGACTACGGCGAGTGCGCAAATACCACAGGTCCATAAGATCCACGACGCGCGATGTGTTAGCTGCATGCTAAGTTCTCCTTGAAGAAGTTGTTGAAAAGAGGGGTTCGATAAGTTTGTATTCGCACCGGGAGATTCGAAGCTCGTTCCTGATGCTATGATTTCGTGACACCAGTGGTCGATCATCTCTGCAGAGACCGGACTGGGGATCTGAGCAATCGCGGCAAAGGTAGCCGAAAGACTAACGCCTCGAATTGCCAGCCGATTCCGAAGCAGCTGTTTCCCGCGTTTGATTCGTCCTTCAACGGCCGAAATAGATAACTGCATTCCGTCTGCAATCTGAGGGACCGATATGCCCGAATAGTAGTGTGCGACAATTGCCGCACGCATCGACTCTGGCAGCCGCTGCAGTTCCTCATCCAGCGCCTCCAATTGCAAGCGTTGCGCGAGTAATTCAAAGGGACCAGGATCTTCGTCGCTGACGTGGCTTGTTAGGGTATTTCCATCCGCGACGCTTTTTCGGAACTCATCGCTTCGACGTTGCCGAACGCGTTTTGCGATTCGAAAAGCGACACCGTACAAAAAGCTACCGAGGGAGGCTCGTTTGCGAATTCGACTTGCCGACTTCAGCAGGACGACGAAAGTTGCTTGAAAGGCTTCCTCGCGGTCTTCGTTTTTACTGAGCATTCGCCCGATCAAATTCCCGACCATGGGCCCGTGCCTTCGAACGAGCGTTTCCATGGCGTCCCTGGAACGCGAGCGAACAAACACCGCAACAAGCTCATCGTCAGGCGCTTGGGCCCAAAACGATTCCGGCTCCATCGTTTCCGGGGGAGGTACAAGAACTTGCAGAAGATGGGGTTGAAATTGGATTTGGTTCATAAAACTATTTTGCTCCGCTTACGATGTAGTAGTGCAGCTACAGCCTCGTTCCAGGCGCAAAAAACCTAAAAAACTGGAAGGCTTCTTGCTGATCGCCACCAATTTCACCCTCCCCGGCCGCTCCGCTAGGGAGCGGTAAGATGGAAAGCTTCGGTGATCAAGGAGAAGTGCCGAAATTGGCTCAGCAAAAAACAAGGTCGACGGTCCAAACCCAAAGAAACACGCAATGGTGCTTCTTGCTTCTTGCTCGGCCATTTCGTTAGCGAACTAATTCGCTGTCAATGCTTTGCGCAGAATCGGTTCGAACACCTCTGCCTGCCGCATGAAGCCCAGGTCGTTGGCATGCGATGCATCGGTCGCACCTTCAGTGTCATCCCCGTACAAGTTATCGCCGGGGATGTAATACAAGTTGATAACGCCGTCCTTTTGCAACTGGTCATAGGCAGCCCGTAAGGCGGCATGGTTGTTGGTGTGAAACTTCTTTTTCTCTGGCAAGATCCAGTCGTTTGTAAATCGTCTGTCTTCGACCAAAATGATAGGCGTACTCGATTTACCGGCTCGAATCTGTTGAACCAGCGGAATGCACTTGGCCGTGACATCCGAAGGGTTCATGTTTGGTAAGCAATCGATCACATAGGCTGCAGCGTCGATTTGGGTCAAATAATCGCCGACCTCTTTGTCCATTCTTCCATTGCCAGAGAACCCCAAGTTGACGATCGGCATGTCCAGCTTGCGACCCAAGATTCCGGTATGAACCATTCCTGGCCGGCTTGCGCAAGCGCCGTGAGTGATGCTGGTTCCGTAGAATACGATCGGCTTTTCTCTTGGGGCAAGCCCCTCAAACTTGCTACCCTTCATGACTCCGATGCGCAAGAATTCCACTCCATTGTAAAGCGGTAAATAAGCGGCATACTCGCGATACCCTGCCGCAAGACCACCAACGATCTCGGTATTGATCTCCTGGGTTGTGGGCTTGGTCACCTGAACCCATTTCCATTTTCCGGATTCGTCTCTTGCATACAAATCTACGCCACTGACACCTGTTGCAGGCATGTGTGGCATTCCAAGATTGCTCTTAGAAAGTTTGTAGTGGACATGAATTGCATTGGCATCGGTTCTGAATCGGAAAACCATTCCAGCACTGTCGCGACTCAGATTCCAAACACTGGTGGTGACTGTTGTCTCGGCTGAGCTCGGTAACCGATCGAACCAACGAAGTCTTGGTTGATCTGGCAGGATGCGTCCTTCGACTCCTACCGCGGTTGCATCGTGCCAGTCTAATTCTACTGGCGTTTTTTCTTGAGAATGGATCGTAGGTGACAGCAACGACAGGAAGACGAAGAAAGCAGTAATGAACTTCATGATTTGCAATTATCTAGTGGAAGGGATGGGCTAGCTTTCAAACGACTGTCGAATTCGATCGGTGCTCCAACCCGCACCTAGGGCCAAAATCAATTTGATTCTTGCTTTGTGGCTTGGCAAGACACCACCCAGGATAACACCTAACTTCGTAAGTGTTTTTCCAGCGCCTTCATATGCATACGCATCCAGAGTTCGACCACGTGAGCAACGCGATGTTAGCACCATC
>JBIKLJ010000360.1:0-3771 GCA_044359895.1 Pirellula sp. | reverse complement strand
TGATCCCTTGCAGATTCAAGGCTTTCCAGGGCCTTGATCAGCTGAGTATTGAGGATCGAGGTTTTGTGTTGTTGACCAAAAAAGATAGCGATGCAGTAACCACCTATCAGCAACATCAATACGGCAAGCATGAAAGGGGCTGCAACAAATCCAATCGCAAACAAAAGTAGCGACAGGACAAAGATAACTACACCAACTACTCCTCCAACCAATAACCATTTTTTGAGGAATAATGGCTTGAACTTAAGTGCTTCTGCAACCTCGCCGACTGGCTCTTTAGTAACGTCCCAAAACAGAACCGTTGACTTGCAGCTAGGACAATTTTGAGGGATCAAAAATGTGTCTTCAGGCCCTTTTACTTTTGCTCCACATTTGGGACAGAATCGCACAACAGGATCATTGATTACCATCAAACTGACAACTCCTAAGCTTATCGGGACAGGCGTTAGCAAGTGTAGTTCCAAACTCGGTTCTCTGGAAGGAAACGTTTGGATTTCAAAGACAGATCCTAAAACTTTATCAGCCAGTAGTTTAATCGTCTGGGAGCTTGACCGGCTAGACTTTGCCACCTTGCTTGATCACCTTGGAGGGGCCTTGAATCTGGGTGACTAGAAGTAGTAGCAGTAGGTTCAAATTTCCAGTATGATTGTGACTCCCCATTTTAGACAAGCATCACCCCCACGAAACCAACTCAACTATGGCCAAAATTCCGGTAAAGATCGTTGATCGAATCACAACGGGCGTCAAACGTTTTCAACCCATCCTAACCGCCGCCAAGTCCAGGGACTTGGGCGAATCGGACACGGTGACCATCATTGTGGATATCCTTGCTGAGGTCTTTGGCTACGACAAGTATTCCGAAATCACTTCGGAATACGCAATCCGTGGGACCTACTGCGACCTTGCTGTAAAGCTTGATGGCGCCCTCGAAATGCTGATTGAAGTCAAGGCCATCGGCATCGATTTGAAGGAACCCCATGTCAAGCAGGCCATTGACTATGCTGCCAACCAAGGGGTTGAATGGGTAGTGCTCACCAACGGATTGAATTGGAGAGTCTACAAGGTCATTTTCGGTAAACCGATCGGTCAAGAACTTGTGCTTGACCTTAACTTCTGTTCATTGAGTGGGAAGGCAGCCAAGGACATAGAGACCCTCTTTCTGTTCTGCAAAGAAGGTTGGATGAAGTCCGTACTTGGCGAATACCACACTCAGAAGCAAGCGCTTAGCCGTTTCTTCTTGGGTGCCATGATTTTGTCCGAACCTGTGTTGAACATCATTCGCAGGGAACTCAAGCGACTCTCCCCAGATGTTCGGGTTGAAATCGACGAAATCAAATCAGTCTTGATGGCCGAAGTTTTGAAACGGGAAGTTCTTGAGGGTGACAGCGCTGCCGATGCAAAGAAGAAGCTTGCACGGTCGGCAGCCAAGCAGTTGAAGGAGAAAACAACGAAGGCCACAACAGCCGAAGTTCAGGAGACACCTGTGGAAGAAACATCGACAGAGGAACCCAGTACTGAGGAGTGATTTATTGCGAGGCTTTTCTAAGCAAGTCGTGTTGCTGGCTGAGTTGGCCGTATCGCTGATACACCATTCCCGCGCTTTTGTGCTCAGTTAGCTGGGCGACTAGCGTTCTAGTTAGCCGATAGCCCTTTCTAGCAACTAGGGTTCAAGCATGAAGAAGAATTGAAGAAGCATCAATACGCGGCCAAAAAATCCAAAACGAAGGAATGATGGTAAGTATCGTGACTAACGACGCGCCAAAAAACAAACTAGATTGGAGTAAGCTCGACACGAGTGAAACAGCATCTACCGCAACCGCGTCGTGGTGGATACAGGCTGAGGGCAAGAATTATGGCCCATACAATAAAGAGGATATAATTCAGTTCGCAAAACAGGGTCGGATAGTGCCTAAAACGCTACTATCTCACATGACATCCACTAAGAACGCATGGGTTCCCGCAAATCGATTGCGATTCTTAGTGTCTGTTTTCAGTTCTTCTTTGGAACCGCCAATTTCTAGCAGATCTTCCCAGGAAACGTGGTCGATTCGTAGCCAAGATGGATTAGTATTTGGCCCCTACAGCCTTAACGACGTTTTGAACTTTGTCGCTTTTGGTAAACTAAAGTCAGACGCTCTCATAATGAGCAGCCAAAGATTTAACGGTGAGTGGGTAGCAGCGTTTCGCATCCCAGAGATTGCGTCAACTCTACGGCAGTCGATGGAATTCATGCCCTCTCGCAAAGAACGAACCGAATCCTCCAAGTTTAGCACTAATCGCACACTCGCATTTGTGTCCGGCGGTTCTTTCGTGTTAGCTGGCTTGATTTGGCTTTCTACGATAATTGGCTTCCCAATCGCCATGATCGCGTTTTTTATGGCTGCTTTTAACATCGTGAGCGCTGCAATCGCTAGCGACAAATCAAGCCAGTGGTGCCATACTCGCTTTCAATTGATTGGCATTCTCGACATAGTTATGGGTTTCGTAACACTTGGAAACATCATATCCATTATTTGCGGCATCGTTAATCTTTCCGTGTTGCCTCCGGCGTCGGGAAATAGAAGCAACGCCTAACGCCGCTAAGCTTCCGCCCGCACAACCCGCCGTCCATTAGGCTCGTGGCTTCCATGAGGCCAAAGTATGTAACCGCGTTCGTCCTTCGCCATGCGATGACTAAATTTAGAAGCCTCTAATGGGCCCAACCGCGTAGCCACAAGAAGAAAATCGACCGTTACAGGGTCCGCGTTCAGCGATCATGCGTGCCGGAAGTGGCCACCAAGGTGAGGCCGGTTGGGATGTCGAGCAACGCGGTGTTGGTAAAGGCTGGCACATGAGAGAATCACCAAGCATTCGTTTCAATGGAACCAGCTAAGGCGTCTGAGAAGTTGCCGATGTCGCAGTTAGTATTCCAGTAATTTGCTTCATCAATGAGGCAATGAGCAAAGAGAGGCAAAAAGCGGCAAATAGAGGCAAATTCTTCCATTAATAACTCTAGCGGTTGGCACTCATTTGATTTCTAGGCAAAGATTCTCCCCGACGTGATGCATTTGGTGCATCTTGATTCACAGAGCTGCAAACAAAAGGGGAATTGCAAATGGCGACACAGCAACAGTTGTTGTCTCTTGTGGAAGCTGTCGAAAAAGCGACTGGATACCGTCCGCACAAAACCACCGTAACGCGTTGGTGTATCCTTGGTTCACGAGGATCAAAACTACACTCTGTGATTCTTGGAGGTAGGCGGCTAACAACCGTCCAGGATGTCAAGGATTTTATGGCCGCAACGACAGCGGGCCGAGAATCGCGGGGTGAGCCATGCGCGAACTAAACGCAAAAGGCCAAGGCAGCCGGGGGACTGCACAAGGCCAAGAATCAAACGCGAACGACATTGATAGTATCGATCAAATTTGCACACGTCCAGTCCTTCAAAGCGAACTTGCCGAGACGCAACAACGCCGGGCCGTCATCCTAGAAGCGCTAGCCCCGTTCGTAGGTCAGGAGGTGCGACATGCTTAGCCCTCTTGAACTGGATCAAATTGCCGACCAAATAGCGGCCAGGGTTCTGGACCGTCTCAGCGGTCACGCCGATTCAGACGCAGCGATTGACGTCCATCAGGTCGCCGAGCTGCTTTCGTGTTCGGTCCCGACTGTCGAACGGCTAACGCGATCGGGAAAGCTTCCGAGCTTCAAGGTTGGCAACTTGCGACGGTACCGCCGGGCTGAAATTCTGGCAACACAAAGGGGGGAACGTGAATAACAACTACCCCGCCCGCA
>JBIKLJ010000022.1:0-39122 GCA_044359895.1 Pirellula sp. | reverse complement strand
CGCTGAGCATCATGACCAAGAAGCTGACGCCATAGGCACCGAATTGGGAAGCAATCTGAAGCATGCCCGGCCATGGGGTCTGGCTATGGGCAAGCATGCAGGCTGCGAATCCCGTGGCGAAGTAGGCGCGAACCAGCTCGCATCCAACCCAAACCACAGAAACCGTAATCGGCAACGAAATCCGGTAACGATGGTACAGTGTTCTTGAAAGGCCGATAAACAGTGGTAGGTAGACCGCCAAGTACAAAGACAACGCAATCCAGCCAGCATAAAGAGGCCAGAACGCGAGCCGAATTCCTTGCAGCAGGGCTAACCAGCAAAGGGCACTTGCGAGCCAGATCGACCAATACTCCCGCGGGCGACTTGGTTCTGGATGCGCGACAAGCGTAATCCAGCAAGCACATGCGAGGTAAGCGGCCCAAGGAAAATGCATGGGTGGCAGAGAGAGCCAGTAAAAAAAGGCCCCTAACAAGGCTGCAAACCAGGGTTTTCGAAGGAAATTCAAAAGTGCATCCTATGGTCATGGCGAAGGAAGCGGAAAACGATTTGCTCCAGGGGACGCATTGTATTCGCGAGCGTATCCGATGCATACCGGGCACTCTCTGACAGTCGTGATACCCGTGCTCACCAAAACTTCTAGCGTTAGCGGTCTCGTCCGAAGTCAATTCGGGTTATATTGTGGCGGTCATCCGACAAGAATGACACACACGAATTCAATGACTCGAAACCTCACACCAGGAATATCCATACAATGCCAAAGCTAACCGTCGAAGGAATGGGAACGTACGAAGTTCCGCAAGGCAAACGTCTAACGCTCGCGCTACGCGAGGAAGCCGGAACGGACCAGTTGCATGCATGTGGTGGAAAAGCGAGATGCACCACTTGCCGTGTCGAATTCATCGAGGGCGAACCGGACAAAATGACGACCGCAGAAAAGGACATCCTTGCGGCGCGGGGAGTCGCCGGTGCGAGGCTCAGCTGTCAAATTCTTTGCGAATCTGACATGTCGGTACGATTGATCAGTCGTTTCGAAGGAAGCGGACGCAAGGACAGCGGGTCACCCTTGGCTGCGAACTTGGAACCAGAACCTGTCGTTTGGACCTCGAAGGGCTAATTGGCTTCGTCCGTAAAATCAGACTGGAGCAGAATCAGACTGGGGCGATAGGCTTCCCGAGGATAGGTGGTTGACGATTTATGTGCGGCATAGCGGGTGGTGTTTGGTCCATAGGGTCCGAGGGATTGTCGCGTGCCGTGCTGGAACGCATGACGGACGCGCTCGTTCATCGCGGCCCGGATGCTGAAGGCCACTGGTTGCAGCCCCCGAATACGAACGAATTGAAACGAAATGCCGAACCGAGCTTAGGCGTGGCGTTAGGCTTTCGGCGACTCGCGATCATCGACTTGGCGATGGGCAACCAGCCCATGGACAACGAAGACGGGTCCGTCCGAATTGTTTTCAATGGCGAGATCTACAATTATCAAGATCTTCGTCATCGGCTGGAAGGTTCGGGACATACCTTTCGTACTCATACCGACACCGAAACGATTGTCCATTTGTATGAGGACCTGGGGCTCGATTGTTTTGAGCATCTGAACGGGATGTTCGCCATTGCCATTTGGGATTCACTTCGCAATCGGCTGGTGCTGGCCCGCGATCGGCTCGGCAAGAAGCCTCTTTACTACACCGTCCAAAACGGCAGGTTGTTGTTTGCCAGCGAGCTAAAAAGTTTGCTGCAAGTGCCCGGCATTCAAAAGCAGATGGACCCGGGCGCCGTCGATTTGTACCTGACCTATCAATACATACCTCATCCGCATTCGATCTACCAAGGCATTCACAAATTGCCGCCGGGGCATTTTGCGGTCTTTGAAAACGGCCAGGTGAAGGTCGAATCGTTTTGGAAGGTCGACTGGTCGAAAGAGATTTCGATCGACCAAGCAACTGCAAGTCAGAAGCTAAAAGAGTTGCTTCTAGATTCCATTCGGATTCGCTTGCGAAGTGACGTCCCGTTGGGGGCGTTTCTTTCGGGTGGGATCGATTCGTCGCTGGTTGTTGCCATTGCCCAACAGCAATTGCAGACGCCGATTCGAACGTTTTCGATCGGCTTCTCCGAGTCTGATTTTGATGAAACGCGTTATGCAAAAATGGTGGCCGATCATGTGGGTACCAAGCATGAGCGGTTTGAAGTCAATGCGAGTGGCATGGACATTGTCGATCGGCTGGTCGATCAGTATGACGAGCCCTTCAGCGATTCTTCTGCCGTTCCAACTTGGTATCTTTGCGAATTAACGCGTCAGCATGTTACCGTGGCCTTGAGCGGCGACGGAGGCGATGAACTTTTCGGTGGCTATGAACGTTATCGAGCTTTAGAGTGGAGCGGTCGGCTACAATCCTGGTTGCCAGTTTCATGGCTGAATCAATCTTGGTTGATCAAGCGCTTGCCGGATTCGAACGCGCGACGTTCGCTGCTCCGGCGCGTACGCAGATTCTGCGAAGCGTTGGGACAGCCTCCTGTCGAGCGGTACATGAACTGGATCCAAATTTTCGGCGAAGCGAGCCGGCTTGATCTTTATCAAGAGTCATTTATCCAGCAGCTGCCGGACCGCAATCCCGTCGACTTTTTACGAAACGCCTGGAATAAAGCTGGGAAGCGCGATCTCTTGAGTTGTGCATCGGTGGCCGACTTGCAAACCTACATGCCATGTGACTTGATGACCAAGGTCGATATCGCTTCGATGGCCCACTCGCTCGAAGCCCGGCAGCCCATGCTCGATTATCGTTTGGTCGAATGGGCCGCGTCCCTTCCTTCGCATTTGAAGCTGAAAGGGACACGTGGCAAGAAACTGCTTATGGATACCTATCACGATCTTTTGCCAAACGAGATTTGGCATCGACCCAAGATGGGCTTTGGGGTTCCGATTGCCAAGTGGTTCCGAACCTCATTGCGTGATCGAACGATGGATGCTCTTTTGGGGGCCGATGCACGTTGCCATGCCATTTTCCGTCCTGAAGCCATTCGTGCTTTGGTCGAGGAACACATGTCAGGAAAAGGGAATCAAGCGTATCGCCTATGGAACCTTTTGATGCTGGAATTGTGGATGCGGAAGGTCTAAAGGGTCCGAACAGGGCCTGTCAGCTGGGGACGGCAGAGCGGTCAGGAAGAACCGATTGCGGCTCGCGAAAATTCCTTGGGACGATTAAGATACTAGACTCCAGACATTGTCTAAACCACCTTATTCCTTCCCACCTTTATCCCTCCAAGGGTTGCACCATGATGTTACGATTTCTTGCATTGAGCCTGATGGCATTCGTTGCGTTTCCAGGTTGGGTTCGCGCCGATTCCCCCCTTCGCGCGTTGATCATCGATGGGCAGAACAACCACGGTGCTTGGCCCAAAACGACCATGATGATGAAGAAGTATCTTGAGGATACCAAACGTTATCAGGTCGACATCAGCCGAACCAAATTCACTTGGCAAGGGGATGATTTATTGGCTCGCTATCCACTGGAAGATGGTGTGAAGCGCGAGGCCAAGGGGTCGGCAATGCCCGATCCTGATTTCAAGCCAGACTTTTCGAAATACGACGTTGTGATTTCTAATTTTGGTTTTGGTGCAGCCCCTTGGCCTGCAGAAACCAATACTGCCTTTGAGAAGTTTGTTGCCGATGGCGGGGGGCTGGTGATTGTTCACGCGGCCGACAATTCGTTCGGAGACTGGGAACAATACAACCAAATGATTGGCTTGGGAGGCTGGGGTGGACGTACGGAGAAAAATGGGCCGTATGTCTATTTGGATGCAGAGGAAAAATTGGTCGTGGACCGTTCTGCAGGAAATGGCGGCAGCCATGGTTCGCAGCATGAATTCACCGTGGTGGTGCGAGACTCGGAGCATCCAATCACCAAGGGGCTGCCGAAATCATGGTTGCACAGCAAGGACGAACTCTACGATCGTTTACGAGGCCCCGCGCAAAACATGAAAGTTTTGGCAACGGCCTTTGCAAGCAAGAGCCAAGGGGGAACCGATCGCCACGAGCCGATGGTGATGACCGTGGATTACGGCAAGGGACGCGTGTTTCATACACCGATGGGGCATGCGGACTACTCCATGGAGTGCGTCGGATTCATTACTCTATTGGTTCGCGGTACAGATTGGGCGGCTACCGGAAAAGTTGTCGATTCCTCGATTCCAAAGGATTTCCCAACCGCCGATAAATCGTCGCAACGGAAATTTGACTAAAACTGATGAAGACCCAACCAACCGCTTTAAAATTGACCGACCATGGCTCTCTTGAAATCCAATGGAGCGACGGGGTCAAAATGGATTACCCGTTTGGGCTTCTGCGAAAAGCGTGTCCTTGTGCGACTTGCCGCGAAAAAAAGCGAGCGGAATCAACAAAACCCAAAGGGATGTTGCAAGTTTTGAGCGCGGCAGAAACTGTTCCATTAGCTGTTTCGCAAATGCGGCCCGTCGGAAATTATGCTTACAACATCAATTTTTCTGACGGTCACAGTTCAGGACTGTTTACAATGGATTTGCTGCGTGAAATTGGTAAACCCGTTGATTAGCAAGATCGTTGTTGAAGAATGCCCGTAAACCCAATCCGGCTCGACCGCTTTAAGAGCTTGAAACCGATTCAAGATTGGGATGATTTGCTTTTGGTTGGTTGGCGGGAATGGGTCGCTTTGCCCGAGCTTGGAGTGGACCGGTTGCATGCAAAATTGGATTCCGGGGCCACCATTTCATCGCTTCATGCCGCGGATATTGTGGAGTATTCGCGGGGCAAGCAAACTTGGGTTCGCTTTTCTGTGTTGGGTGATCAATCGGGGGTGGAATGCTCCTACCAATGCCGAGCCAAACTGATTGAGTACCGAAGCATTCGATCCTCCAACGGGCACGTTGCTCTCAGGCCTGTGATTGAAACGATTTTGTACATCGCAGGCTTTCAATGGCCCATCGAAGTCACCTTAAGCAATCGCGAAACGCTTGAATGCCGAATGCTGATCGGCCGACTTGCGTTGGCTGGACGTTGCTTGGTGGATTGCAGCCGTTCTGATGTTGTTTCTCGTTAACCTTCTACAGACCTACCCTTGAGGTTCAACATGCGAAGTCTTTTTCGAGCACGCATTGTGCTTTTCGTCTCAGTGCTGCTTGTTGGCTTAGCATCAAAATCAAGAGCAACGTTCGAAGAGGATGAAGATGGCGAGGTCAAGAAGGCAGCACCCACAAGAATCCTTTTTGTGGGGGATGTGATGCTCGATGGGGGACCTGGCAATGTGGTCGCATCGGGGAAAGATCCTTTTGAACATACGTCAGCACTCTTTCAAGACGTGGATTTGGCGATTGCCAATTTAGAGTGTGTGATCGGAAGGGGAGGTGAACAACGGCTGAAACCTTATGTTTTTCGTGGTGCATCGGATTCGCCACGGTTCCTGAAGAAATACTTTCATGCCGTCGGGCTGGCCAACAATCATTCCATGGACTTTGGGCCAGAAGGAATGGAGGCTATGCTTGATGTCTTGGAGAAGGAGGAGTTGCCTTATTTTGGGGCTGGCCGAAATCTCAAGCAAGCCAATAAGCCGTTCCTGTTCGAATCCAATGGGCACAAGATTGCGATTCTTGCATTCAACGAGTTCCATGCAGAAGAATATGCTGCAACCAAAGAGAAAGCGGGCAATGCACCTTTGTTCGAAAAAGTCGTGACGCGAGAAATCAAACGTGCCAGGGCAGAATTGGAATGCGACGTCGTGATCCCGTTTCTTCACTGGGGGGAGGAACTGATGCCGGAACCACGTCCAGACCAACGTGAAATGGCTCGCAAGTGGATCGACGCCGGGGCAACGGCAGTCATCGGTGCCCATCCTCATATCACTCAAACGATCGAAACGTATCGCGGTGCGCCGATTGTTTATAGCCTAGGTAATTTCGCGTTCGATTACTTTCCTGTTGACCCACCCGAGTGGACTGGCTGGGTTGCGATTGTGGTGATTGATGAGTCGGGAAAGACAGGCTTGGAAATTCGCAGCGTTACGTTAGACCCCGCAGGATGCCCCCGTATTTCAGCCACCGAATAGACGGTCAGCCCCGGAGCTTTCCAAGGCCTCATTCAACTTGGCATGTCGGCTGAGTGATTATGCCAGAAGCCGTTTCAGAATCAAAAGCGTGGCATCGATCTGTTCGTCCGTGCCGACACTGATTCTCAACCCATCCGACCATCTCGGGTAAACCATGTATCTGACTAAAATGCCAAACTTCTTGAGCTGTTCATAAAGCTCTTGAAGCGAGCGGTCTTGGCGGGAACACCACACGAAGTTGGCTTGCGATTCAATCACGTCAAATCCCAGGGCACGCAATTCAACCGTCATTCTGGTTCGAGTCGCAATGATCTTGCGAACGTTCTCTTGAAGCCATGCTTGATCGGAAATAGCGGCCGTTGCGCCCGCCAAAGAAAGCATGTCGGTGTTGTACGAATCCTTGACCTTTCTCAAGGTCGCCACCATCTCGGGATGAGCAACCAAATAACCAAATCGAAGACCGGCTAATGCGTACGATTTGCTAAGAGTTCGCGTCACGATGATCTTCGGATTCTGCTGGATCAAGCCAATGCAGTTTTCCGGTGCAAAATCGACGTAAGCTTCATCGACCACAACCGGACAGTCGACGCTGTCTGCTAATTTCAAAATAGAAGCTTGGTCAACCATCGTCCCACTCGGGCTGTTGGGGTTCGGCAAGTAGACCAATTTGAGTTCGGAGTCGGAAGCATAAAAGGATTCGGCCAAACCAAAATTTGCGTCGAACTCAACTTCCTCGAACTTTGCCTCCTGCAATTCAGCTAGCGTTCGATACAGGATGTAGCTGGGGTAAGGGAGCCGCAGTTTTTTGCCAGCCCCGACAAACGCTCGCGTTAAAACCGTTAAGCAGTCGTCGCTTCCGTTCCCGCACAAAATCATGTCGGGATCAACGCCCAAAACGTTGCTCGCCGCAATCCGAAAGGCTGTCCCGATGGGATCAGGATATCGCTCCAGCCTGGAACTTGCAGCAACGATCGCTTCCAGAACCTTCGGGGAGGGTGGGTAGGGGTTCTCGTTGGTATTGAGCTTGATCGATTTGCCCGTCTGAGGCTGCTCGCCGGGCTTGTACGGACTCATTGCAGTGATTTCACTGCGAAAATACTTCTGGAGAGAACCGTTTTGCATCGATAAAAAATTCGGCCGAGAAATCAAAAGGCATTCTGTACGGAAGCGGCCCTCGCACAAGAGTACGACGCTTATGGCTGCTCCACTTAAGTCCTGACCCGGTTCACGCTTCCCCCTTGCGAGAGCCACTACCGTACAGAAGTCGCGAGAATTCACCTTGGGGCCAACCATGGTGCTCGCTCAAGCCGATGAACGCCCAATTATGACACCCTTGTATCACTTAGGAAAGCCGTAAATTGCTCCGCCCTTCGAATACCTTGATTAATCGACCAGATTTTGCCCGAAGAATAGTTTTGTCCTTTGGAAAGACGATAACCAAAACTTCGACGAAGTCCCCGTTCGGAACTCAATCACCGTCGCCAACGGATTCACGATTCGCCTATAATCTGACCATTCCCGTGGTGTCCGGCGGCGAATGGTCTTGCCGCAATCCTTTTCTAAACAACCCTCCTAAGTCAGTTTCATGAAAGCCAGCGAATCAACCAGCCTTTATTTCAATCAAGCCGCAGACAAACTCAAAATGGCGGAATGGATGCGTAAGCTTTTGATCACACCCAAACGGGAGGTGACCGTGCAAGTTGCCTTCGAGCGCGATAATGGTGACATTGAAACTGTGCTCGGCTACCGCGTTCAGCACGATAACGCGCGGGGGCCGATGAAAGGCGGATTGAGGTACCATCCGGCTGTCGATCTGGACGAAGTGCGAGCCTTGGCCTCCCTCATGACATGGAAAACCGCGGTTACCGAACTCCCTTACGGAGGTGCTAAAGGTGGAATCGCCATCGATCCGAAGACGCTATCCAAAAAGGAACTAGAACGATTGACTCGATGTTTCGTGGACCAAATCCACGAGATCGTTGGCCCGGACACCGACATCCCTGCTCCGGACATGGGGACCAATCACGAGGTCATGTCCTGGTTTCGTAATCAATGGGAAAAGTACCATGGTTTCAACCCTGCTGTTATCACCGGAAAACCCGTGGAGGAATACGGCGCCAAGGGACGCGAGGAAGCGACAGGCCGTGGGGTAGGTATCCTGGCTGTGAAGCTCCTAAAACGCATCAATGTTCGCCCTGATCAATGCCGTACTGCCATTCAAGGGTTCGGCAATGTCGGGTCCCATGCCGCTAAGTTCTTATTTGAATCCGCATTCCCAGTGGTCGCCGTCAGCGATTTGAGCGGAGCCTACTACAACCCAAATGGACTCAATATCAACGAACTTTGGTCGTACTCCCTTAAGAATGGAAATCGGCTGGATGGCTTTGAAGGTGCAGAACGTTTGCCTGCCGAAGCTCTCTTAGAGATGGATGTCGATCTGTTGATACCTGCTGCCTTGGGGGACGTGATCAACAAGCACAATGCCGACAAGATTCGAGCCAAGACCATCATCGAAGCCGCTAACGGTCCCGTGGATCCCGAAGCGGACGCTATCCTTTCCAAAAAGAAAATTCTCATCCTGCCCGATATCCTGGCCAATGCTGGCGGTGTGACAGTCAGCTACTTCGAATGGGTTCAAAATCGTCAGCATTATCGATGGACTCTTGACCGAGTCCGCCAGGAGCTCGAAAAAACACTGAGCGATGCATTTGAAAATGTTTGGCAACAGTCTGCGATCCATGATGTTTCGTTGCGAACGGCCGCCTTCATGCTGGCGATTTCGCGTGTCCAACGTGCCACCGAACTCGCCGGCGGTGCGGTCTAGTCTCACGGTAATTTTGCACGGTAATTTTGCACGGTAATTTTGCAAGGTCTTGCCGCAAGGTCTTATGGCAAGGCGTTCTCGTGAGGAAAGCCTTACGAATTTAACTTTGTTCCCAAGATGGATTTTATGGATAGCATCAATCAAGATCCTCAAGTCGTATGGCATGCGCAAACCATTACACGGTCTCAACGAGCCGCGCGCAATCGGCATCGTGGATGCGTCGTTTGGTTCACCGGCCTTAGCGGCTCCGGAAAAAGTACAATTGCCAACGCCGTAGAACAATTGCTATTCGAACGCAACACTCAGTCCTATCTGCTAGACGGAGACAACGTGCGTCACGGGTTGTGCGCGGGTCCCAACCTTCTTGAACACGAACATGGACCGGAGTTTGCCAAACGATTCGGCTTGGGCTTTGGGCCTGAAGACCGTGAAGAAAACATTCGGCGTGTTGGAGCCATCACCGAACTCTTTGCATCTGCCGGCTTGATTTGCCTTACCGCCTTCGTCAGTCCCTATCGGAAAGATCGAGACCGAGTGCGAACCTGGGTGGAAAGCAGTGGAAGCCCCGACGATCCGCTACCGTTTATTGAAGTGTTCGTGAACACCCCTTTGGAAGTCTGCATGACTCGCGATCCCAAAGGTCTCTATCAACAAGCTATCGCCGGTAAGATCAAGAACTTTACCGGAATATCAGACCCGTATGAAGCTCCAGAAAAACCCGACTTGGAACTTGCCGGAGCATCGCACCCCCCCGAAGCATTGGCCAAGCAGGTCATTGATTTGCTCGTGGAAAGAAAAATTCTAAGCTGATTGGCTCGCCCTACGGAAGCTGCATCAAGAAGGCTAACAGATCGCGCGCTTGCTGTTCGGTCAGCGTACTCAGCAGACCCGACGGCATCAACGAAAGTTCATTTTCTTTCTCAAACTCAATTTCCTCCAAGTCAAGCTCACGTTGCGAGCCGTCCGCAAGCATCAGGGTCAATTGAGCAGTGGAACGACGAACCAGCCGACCGATCAAAGATTCACCATCTACAGTTAAGACAGAAATCGATCGATATTCGGGCGCTATTGTTTTTGATGGTTGCAGCAGATGTTCCAACATCTCTTGCTTGGTCTTGTATTTCGTTGCTAGCCCCTCTAGCTTCGGGCCGACCGCTTTGCCTTGATCTCCAACTTGATGGCATTGGATGCATTGAGCAGTCCCCGCCAGCACCAACGCGCGCCCACGCTCACTGTCCCCTTCTCCCGACAAGATCCGAGACCGATCGAAGGTGTTTCCAAGCCGTGCGATTCGCATCGAGGCAGGAAGAAAAGGCTCAATGAATTCGCGGCTGGATTCTGGAGCGTTATTGGCTATAGCAAAAACCTGAGATATAAAAAAGCTGGGAATCGCATCTTCCGCAAGTGCGTTGGCAATCCTTTGCGATCCTTCTTGCGTTGCCAAAAGGGCAATCGTTGCGTTCTTGCGATCATCGTCCGAAACGTTGCTGGATGGACTGGTGATCGTGTCCATGGCTTTGCGTTGAGCTGGATCTTGAGGCATTGATTGGATCCAGTGTCGAATCAATGACGCTCCGGCCGTATCAACTCGCTCTGAACCGATGTGTGGCATCCGACCACTACCGCTTTTTGCCATACGATAATAGAGCATGGAACGAAACGGATCGCCTGGCGAAATGAGCTTCGCATGATCGATCTGAAAAGATCCTTTGATAGGCCTGCCATCGATGCATTTGGTCTCCTCGATGCTCTTCTCAAACCGAATATCGAACTCGGCCGACCCAGCACCACCGAACTGATGGCAATGCGCACAGTTGCTATGAAGATACGATCGAGCGCGACGATCTACGCTTGCATGCTTCTCTTGCATTCCTGCCATCGGCACCATCCGCTCGGATTCCATCGGCTTCTCATTGTCCGGAAACGACACAAAGCCTTTTCGTTGCAATTCTCCCCAGGCATCCTCTTGGTCGTTGGGGTTTCTTAGCTGTTGTTCCAGGAAGCCCATGGCGTCGCCGGACCAAGGAGTATGACATATACGACATTCGCTTCGTGCCGCGAAGTTCCAGCGGACTTCTTCGTAATCAAGGGGTTGTTTTTGCCCCTGAATGGGAATCCGAACGGTTTCAGACCTACCCTCGGCTTCCACCAAGATGGCATCCGTTTGATTGGGTAGCCAGCGGTACGAATAAAATCGCCAATCATTCGGGCCGGCGTAATGGCTGAGCTGCGTTTCAATTCGCTGTTGATCAGGACCTTCGCCCATGCGATAGGTTTTTACCAACACCGTGTCTCGCGGAAATCGAACTTTCGATTGGAACCAATCGAAGGTAGGTTTCCCCGATTGATAGAACTCTATTTTTTCTGCGCCAGGGACCGCCACATGAAAATCCGCATCCGCACCCTCCATCCACATGGTGGAATGAATGCGATACGGAAGCACTCCTTCATTGGGTACCATCGTCTGCACATCGCGAAAGAGCCCCGTTTCACTTAGCTTCGTGGGGAAAGCTCCAGGAACAAAACTCGCTGCTGCCGGGTTTTCGACCAATCGATAGATTCCGCCTGCTTGGTTCCATTCGATATATTCCAAAATCAGTAACTCATCGCGAGAATCGACCCCAAACGCAATCGGCTTGACTTCGCCATAGGCGATTTCTTTCACAGACAAAACAGATTTTTCGTCAAAGTTTGCCGCCCAAAACCGGCGGGTAATCCAGTCTCCAAACACATAGCTGCCCCGAAGTGAAGCATGTTGGTGACCGCGGTATACTCTGCCACCCGTTACGGACGCCGCATCCGCATGCGAAAGAGCAATGTCAGGTGGCAGGGTTGGCGTTGGGCCCATTTTTTGAGCTGGCACCACACTGCCGGGCCCTTCCGTAATGCTCCAACCGTAATTGCCCCCAGAGACGACGCGATAAACCATTTCATAGGCTTCCCAACCAACATCCCCAACCCACAAGTGGCCAGTCTCGGAATCAAAACTCATTCGCCATGGGTTGCGAAACCCATACGCAAAGACCTCGCCTCGCGCCTTTGGCAAGCTAACAAAGGGATTGTCCGACGGGATACGGTAGGGCAAAGTCTCACCACTCGCGGAAACCGATTCATGATCTACATCGATACGCAAAATCGACGAGAGCAAATCACCGATGTCTTGGCCAGTTTGGAGCGGATCTGGTGGGGTTGGTGTACTGGCGTCTCCAAGCGACACGTACAAATAACCGTCATTTCCAAATTCGAGCGTGCAACCGTTATGGCCTCCACCTAGACAACGCAGAACCGTTTGCTCACTTTCGTAATCCAAGGTTGGCGGTTGAGTGTCGTTCATGCGAAAGCGGGCAATATGAGTTCCCCCGTCCATGTTGGGGGTCCCGTTGGAAATGACATAACAAACATACACCAAGCGATTCTCCGCAAAGCGTGGATGAAAGGCCATGCTGTACGTGTTGATCGAATACTTGTTGTCCGGAGCTAGCTGGGCCAATTCCGATTCACGATGAGTCTCAGCTAACTTTGGAAGAGGATTCGAAAAATCGATCACCAAGTCCGCTCGTTCTACCGAATCATCATCCACGAACGACCACAACTTCCCGCCGGACTCCATAACAAGCATCCTGCCCGCCGCGTCCGATTCGACCTTGGGGAAACGGTGCAACGACACGGGGCCTTGAAAACTGAGCTTGGGATAAGCTCGCTTTAGGGCAAACGGCGGGGGAACGTCGGGAGTTCCTTGCACCTTGGACTCGGTCCAAGAAGGTCTTTGAATAACATCCGCATCGGTGGCAGACTCGGTTTCCCCGCGAGTTTCCGCTTTGAGAAACCCAAAGTCGCCTCCGAAATTGGCTCCGAAATTGGCTCCGATGAACGCAACCGAGACAAGGACCCCAACAACATCACGCCGCAAAGTAGGGTTAGGGGAAGATCGATTTATCATGAGAAGAGATAAGTATTAGTCAGGAAAAAGCAATCGCACGGTAGCGAACTAGGCCCCCCAAGGATAATACAATCGTTGGCCGGCAGGCATGGCATTGGGTGGAATCTCGACAAAACCGTCGGATTGGATCAGCGAAGCGATGTCTCCCGATCCTTGGCTTGGGACAAGGCTTAGTTGCCCGTTGGAACCTGCCTTGACCAAGCGAAACCAAGTGAGTTGGATAGCCTTGTCATCGGGAGCATCCAGCTGAGCGTAAAGCGGATCATCCACACGTGCAAAACCGGCAACATGCTGAATCAATCCCAAGGCGAACCGACGAAACGTCACAGCCACGCTCAGGGGATTGCCGGGCAGCCCTAAGACCAGCTGACCACGCGGGCCAACCGCACCCAAGATAGGTTTACCCGGCCGAATGGGAAGACGATGAAAGATTGTGGTACAACCACAGCTTTGGATAGCATCGGGGACGAAATCGGTATCCCCCATGGAAACACCACCCGTCAGCAAGATCACATCGCACGCCTGAAGATAAGCTTCGATGATCGCGAGAATGTCATCGTGTTGATCTTGGACTTTCGTTCGGGTCACTTCGAGGAACGCATGCTTTTGAAGCATCGCTTCGAGAAACGGTCCGTTGGAATCACGAATTTGCCAAGGCTGGATCGGTTTCCCAAAGTCGATCAGCTCGTCGCCTGTATTGATGATTCCGACGCGCACTTTGCGGAAAACTTGAATCTTGGTTTCGTTCGAAAAAGTGATCGCCCCAGCATAGCGGGAAGGAGTCAGCAAGGTCCCCTTGGAAACAACCGTCCCTCCTGCCAACGCGTTTTCGCCCTGTCTTCGAATGTTTTGCCCTACCAACAAAGACGCCTTGGGAACCGCGATGGAAACATAGGTTTCGGATTCATTGCAATCCTCCCGACGCACCACACATTGAGCTTGGGGAGGGACCGGCCCCCCCGTGAACACGCGAATCGCCGAACGGCCTTCGAGCTGGACTGGGGGCGAACCTGCAGTCGAAGTGGCCGTGATTGGCAAAACGCTGCCATCCAGTTCATCGAGCCGGATCGCGTAGCCGTCCATGGCAGAAACATCGATGGCTGGACTGTCGCGAAACGCTTGAATGTCTTGTGCCAAGATGCGGTGAATGGCGTGCTCGGTCGAAACAACCTCGACGGAAACACGTGTTAACGAAGACCGCAGCTTGTCCAGTTGGGCACTGCAAGGGGCCATGATGGGGAATGCGTTCGGAGAACCTTGGGAAGGGTTCGGTGAAAGACTCATGATGAGCTGCAGATCATAGAAAAGCGTAAAGAGGCAATCGACATTTTATTCCGAAAGCATGATACCCGTTGTGCAGATGCCTCGGGAGTGTCAAAATCCGTGAGAGGCGCTGAACCGCCTCCCACGCTACTACCAACGTGAACCAATCTCCACTTAAGAACTTCAAGGCGTCGCAACCTGCTCATGAAAACTGTCGAAGACAACATTTACGATTATCCCGTTTATTATGATCTCATTTTTGGTAGCGACTGGACGGCCGAGTATCGGTTCCTTGAGGCAGCTTTCAAGAAGCATGTCGACGGCAAAACCAAGCGAGTTCTCGAGCCCGCCTGCGGAACAGGCCGCCTTTTGTATCGCATGACCAAAGGTGGATATTCAGCGGCCGGGCTTGATCTCAACGCCAAAGCAATCGATTATTGCAACGCACGGCTTCGAAAGCACGGGATGAAGGAAACGGCATGGGTGGCAAACATGTGCGACTTCACCGTGAAGAAACCCTTCGATGCAGCGTTCAATACCATCAACTCGTTCCGACACCTCAGCACGGAGAAGGACACCGTCGCTCATTTTCGAGCCATGGCCCAAGCCATCCGGCCGGGCGGAATTTACGCTCTTGGGTTCCATTTGACACCTTTGGAGGGGCCCCAAACGGACCATGAAAGTTGGTCGGCAAGACGAGGGAATTTGCTGATCAACACCCGAATGTGGCCTCGAGATAAAGACACCAAGGCCCGAATCGAACGATACAATCTACGCTTCGACGTCTATCGTCCGACCGGCTCGATCCGAATTGACGATTGCTTGGTGTTACGAAGCTACACCCACAAACAGTTTGCCACCATGATCAAGAAAGTTCCCGAATGGCGGATCGAGGAAACCTACGATTTCAGCTACGACATTAACGAACCGATCGAAATCGACGCCGAAACGGAAGATATTGTCTACATTCTGAAAAGGCAGTAGCACCCAGGACGCTTGCAAATTAGCCCGATCGAGGATAGCCTCGATCTGCTGAATGAGAGGTTGCTGATCTCGGACGAGGTTTGTGCCCGCACTTTTCAATTTCCACCTATTTTGAGCCACCGAATGAGCTTTGCCGACCGAACAAGCCAGCTGCCAGATGATCAACGGATTGTCATTACCGGGATCGGATTAACCTCTCCCAATGGCCATAATCTGGAGATGTTTCGTGAATCGTTACTGAACGGGCAAAGCGGAGTAAGAAATTACAACATCCGATATGTTGGCGACACGCTCGCTGGCGTTTGCGAATTTGAATCTACCAAGTACCAGAGCCGCCGCGATATGCGGCGCGGCACACGAGCCGGGACGGTAGGTATTTGGGCCGCCTCGGAAGCGGTCGCTCGAAGCGGGCTCGATTGGGCGAACGTCGACAAATCGCGAGTCGGAATTTACATCGGTGTCACAGAACACGGCAACGTGGAAACCGAAAACGAAATCCATTCGATCAAAGCATACGACTACGACACAAGCTATTGGTCCCATCACCATAACCCCAGAACGGTTGCGAACAATCCAGCGGGCGAGGTCGCTCTGAATATGGGAATCACAGGCCCCCACTACACCATCGGCGCCGCCTGTGCCGCAGGAAATGCTGGAATTATCCAAGGGGTCCAAATGCTTAGACTCAACGAATGCGATCTTGCAATCGCTGGCGGAGTCTCAGAAAGCATTCACACGTTCGGCATTTTCGCATCGTTCAAATCCCAAGGAGCGTTGGCAAGCCACCAGGACCCGACCAAAGCCTCGCGCCCATTTGACAAGTCTCGCAACGGAATCGTCGTTTCCGAAGGAGCTTGCCTGTACATTCTGGAGCGGCTTTCGGACGCGAAAGCTCGATCCGCCAATATAATTGCAGAGATTGTATCCTATGCCATCAATACCGACGCGACCGACTTTGTGCTCCCCAACCCCGAACGGCAAGCCCAGTGCGTCAATCTGGCGCTAGGACGAGGCGGCTTGGTTGCCGACCAAATTGACATTGTCAGCACCCACGCGACCGGAACCAGCACTGGCGACAGCCAAGAATGCCTAGCCCTGAGAACGGTTTTTGCAGGATGCGACAACGTTTCCTTCAACAATACCAAAAGCTTCATCGGCCACACGATGGGGGCAGCCGGAGCGATTGAGCTGGCAGGAAATATTCCATCCTTTCAAGACAGGGTTTGCCATGCCACGATAAATGTGGACAATCTAGACGAGGAATGCGCGATCCCTGGACTGGTTCTGAACCAACCCAAAGAACGCAGTAAAGTCGACTACATTCTCAACAATTCATTCGGCATGCTCGGTATCAACTCCGTGGTGATCGTAAGACGCTTTTAGTGATACTGCAGTTTCCTGATGAACAAATTCCATGAACTAACCCTTTCCTAAATCAACGATTCTCAAGTCTCTTGTTGGCATGGTGCAGTGTCCGCAACATGCCCCAGGAGACACGAATCAGGAGCATTGGATTCCATGACACCGGCGGAAATCCGTGAAGAGATTATCGATATTCTTAGTGAAATCACACCCGATGAAGATCTGTCCGGGCTGGATGACGAAAAGTCCTTTCGTGAACAACTGGAACTCGACAGCATGGATTTCCTTGACATCGTCATGGAATTGCGAAAACGCCACCGAGTTCAAATTCCCGAGGACGAATACGGCAACCTCGCAAGCATGGGAAGCACGGTTACTTACCTCGAGCCTAAAATGCGCGACATCGTCGCAGCTTAGTTGATCCCTTTGATGACGAATTCCATGATAGACTCGTTCGCGAATTTGATCCCCGGGTTCGGTTCCTACCGTTCGGAGCAAAAACGGCGTGACGACGATGTCGCGGTGAGAATCTATCTGGTAGGCCGATTGCAAGACTGCAAGCGTGATCTGCAAGCATTGGCCACGCAGTTGTTGGATGGAGGCAACTTTCACGCGATCACTCAGGCGGAAAAGCTTCGTAGCTCGATCGAACTCGCCCAATCCAGAATCCGAGCTGCAGTGGAGGGGTATTCTTCCTGGTTCGAATCCTCCAAAGTGGACGAGACCAAACTCCGAAAAGTCCTGGAACTGGATAACGATCTGGTTGCGGTTGTGGATAAGCTCCAGCACGAAATCTCGCGACTCTCGAAAGATTCTTTTGACACAACTTCTGCCAACGAAGTCGTCAATCATCTGAAGGAACGATTTTCTCGCAGAGCCGAATTGCTTGCGAAGTAGCCGTTCCAAAGTGTCGTATCAGACTAAACCGAGCCATCGAAAAAGAACGATACGTCCAGCCTGCTCACTTCCAACGAAAGCCGCTTCGCACCCGACGGCAACTTGGCAGTCGAGTGCTAAATGCGGGAAAGGTCTTGTAAAAAATTGCTACGCGCCTAGAACTCGATGCGTTTATGCATCGAGACTGATCGTCACCGTCTTGGATTCGGTATAAGCCTTGAGGCCTTCTTCCCCAAGCTCGCGTCCTTGACCGCTCATTTTAAAACCACCAAAGGGTGCAGCGGCATCGAAAACGTCGTAGCAGTTGACCCACACCGTGCCGGCTCGGACACGTCGAGCAAAGTCATGAGCTCGAGTTAAATCCCGAGTCCAAACCGCAGCCGCAAGTCCGTAGAACGTATTGTTCGCACGCTGAATGAGATCGTCCCAGTCTTCGAACGTGAGCACAGACATCACCGGCCCAAAGATTTCATCTTGGGCAATGGCCATGGAATCCGTGACTCCATCAAACACGGTCGGTTGTACGAAGTAACCGGTGTCCCCGAATCGCTCACCACCGGAAACGCACTTGGCTCCGTCCGCGTGCCCCTTCTCGATGTAGCTCATGATTTTGTCGTATTGAGCCCTGTCAACTTGTGGGCCTTGTTCCGTTTCCATCGAGAATGGATTTCCGAGTTTTCGATTTTTAGTCAGCTTTGTGAGCTTGTCGATAAACTCATCGTGAACTCGTTTTTCCACAAAGACTCGGCTGCCCGCACAGCAACATTGACCTTGATTCAAGAACAGCCCAACGTACGCTCCCATGGCCGCTTTGTCCAAATTGGCGTCTCCCAAAACCACATTAGGGCTCTTGCCCCCAAGTTCAAAGGTCAGGCGTTTCAGAGTTTCAGCTGATTCACGCATGATGATTTGAGCTGTTCGGTGTTCGCCCGTAAACGCAATTTTGTCGACTCCGGGATGCTTCACAAGTGAACCACCCGCAGTGGGACCAAAGCCTGGCACCACGTTAATGACCCCATCAGGTATCCCGGCATCTTGAGCCAACTGGGCCATGCGTAAGCAAGTCAACGGTGTCTGTTCGGCTGGTTTCATCACAATGGTGCATCCAGCAGCCAGTGCAGGACCCCATTTCCAAGCGGTCATCAGCATCGGAAAATTCCATGGGATGATCTGTCCCGCAACTCCGACAGCTTCGCGGCGTGTATAGGTAAAGTAGTTCCCACGAATGGGAATGGTGGCCCCATGAATCTTGTCGGCGTAGCCCGCATAGTAACGCAGCACGTCAATGACCAAGGGCAAGTCTGCATAACGAGCTTCGCGAATAGGCTTGCCGTTATCCAATGTCTCCAGAGCTGCTAGCTCATCGATCTCGTTCTCGATCAAGTCGGCCAATCGAAACATGACTCGACCTCGATCGCGTGCATCCATTCGGCTCCAAGGTCCGCGTTCAAAGGCTTTCCTGGCGGCTTGCACGGCCGCATCGATGTCTGCCTTGTCCCCCTCTGCAACTTCACAAATCACTTGCTCGGTCGCTGGATTAATCGTTTCGAAGGTCTTCCCGGAAACTGCGGGACGCCACTGACCATCAATAAAACATTCCGTATGTTGAATCTTGGGAGGGGCAACGAGTTCTGCTACAGACGCCATGAGAGGGCTCCTAATCGAATGAATTGAGAGGGTGTACCATATCCAAAATCGCAACAAGTATACCGAAAACTATCGCGTGCCGATACACAAGGCGAGGTTGTCGCGGCCCAGCCAGGAAATGTCATAAAGTATCTCTGAAAGAATCCAACTTGGAACCACGGAACACACCGAACACACGGAATTGAGGACCCAAAAGCCGACTTTCTTTTCCGTGTGTTCCGTGTATTCCGTGGTCATAATAAATCATAGCCCAGAGTGCGATTTCACAGCCCAGAGGGCGGCATTTTCTTGCCGGCTGCGTGAGCCGCCGGACTCGTGTGCAACGAATTGTTAAGCCAAGAGGGCGGCACCGAGGGTCCTTGACTGACTGACAAAGGTGTCGCCCTCCGAGCCAAAAATCCGTGGTTACTAACACGATTCACAAACGGACTTCGTTACATCGAGCACGCCCTGCCGTAACTGCGTCCAAAGCGACTTGTTACGGCCTACCCCCAATTCGTTGCTGACGTCGCGTCTCATAAAGCACAATCCCTGCGGATACCGATGGGCTCAGTTGTGTCGCTTGATGATTTGCCGTTGGATGATTCGTCACAGGAAGGTTCTGGCTTGGAATGCAAATTCGTTGATCGCATAATGCCATCAGATTGGGATCGAGCCCATGAAGATCGCTGCCAACCAAAAGTCCTAACGATACATCTAATCCGGCGTGATCGATCGCCTGGGTCGAAGCCGGATCAACGGCCAACAAAGTCAGCCCAAGCTCCTTCAATCGCTTTGCAGTGTTCAGAAGATCCGAAGATTGGACGATGGAAAGATGATTGACAGCCCCTGAACTCAAGCGAGAAACTTGGGTGGTGACTTGACACTGACAAAACTCGCCCACAAAAACAGCCCCCACTCCGGCATGCTTGCAACATCGCAATAGCGAAGCAAAGTTGAAAACGTCCTGCACTCGATCGATCAACACTGCGATCGGCTTAGCTGAGGCAGACAGAGCCGAATGATCGGCCACGAGCGTCTTCTCAAAGTTCTCCAAGGTGTCATAGGGGTATTTCGATACTCTGGCAACAATCCCCTGATGGTCGGTCGCTTGAGCCAGTTCTGTGAGCTTTTGGCTCGTCATCACTTCCAGTTCGACCCCATTGGCTTTTTGTTTGGCCAAGAAGTCCTTGTTCTGTGCAAACACCTCCTCGGTCAAGAACAGCTCGTACACTCGCCAACGACCTGCTTCCAAGGTCTCGAACACTCCGCTGCGTCCCCACAGCCAATTCAAAGATTTGCGAACCGCCGGTTTGGTTTTCCTGAACTTTTTCGCTGATTGTTTCGCCATTCGCTCGCTGTTTTTTCCGTTGCAATCGTACTGACTCTAGAAAACCGTGTGTGCCCCTCGCTGCGGACAAACTGCCTGAGGCCGGAACGCCGAAGTATAATCTCATTCGCAGTGTATTCAGCGTCGATCGTAAACTTGCTGCCAAAATTCGTCGCTGCGTTGCTTTTGGTAGTCTGGCTTCTCTTGTGAAAATCGCAACTATTTACTCGGCATGTCTGCTTTTCTATGGATTCGTCTCCAACCTCCGATGCTTGCCTCTACCAAAAAGAACAGTAGCAGCCCAAAGGGACCCAATAAAAAAGTAGCTGCAAGAATGGGAATTTGAATCAGCCGAGGAATCGAATTCCTATCGCTCTGCTCAGCGATCCACAGCCCGACAAAAAGATCAAATGCCAGATAATGCAACCACGCAGCAAACATCACCGCATCGGACTCAAAGAGCTTTTGGACTTGTTCCAGCGTCGCGAAACCGCCCCCTTCCACGTCCGAGGCAAAGAAGAATATTACGCTCGAATAAACCACGCATAAGCTGGCAATAGCGATTCGCCGCAATCCCATCAGCAGCCATGCATAACGAGGCAAAAACAGAAGAGCTAACCAGCAGACCAAAGCAAACGTGTTGGCTACCTTGAATGCATCTCCCCAGTCCATACTCCAGCTCAACTTTCCTGAGAACCCAAAACCTTCATAAGCAATCCCTGCGAAGAAATCTCACAGCATAAAACACAGATGCACCTTACCGGGTTGCTCCTAAGAATCTATTTGAGCCGCAGGCGCTAGCCGCGACAAGTGTCATTGGTACCCAATCCGTAACGCGGCTAGCGCCCGCGGCTCAAGTGGAAAACTGCTTACAAACGCGGTGCGGTTCAAGTTGAGTTCCAGTTGAAAAACGTGTCCGCGACACTTTCGGAACAAATCGCGGTTAAGATACTGGTTCGCAAATGGGCCGCTTTCAATCCCAAACTCAACCAAATAAGGACCTTCATTATGTTGCTTTGGCGCACCCTAACCATCGTATCGTTCATGCTTGTTGCGTTCGCATCAAGCGTCCTAACAACGTTTGCGATCGACCATACCAGCGATTCGCTCGATGTGGTGAAGGAACGAATAAAAGAGAAGAAGGCTGTTTTGGTCGATGTTCGCGACCTAGTCGAGTGGAATGGTGGGCATGTGAAAGGGTCCGTGCACCTTCCTTTTCGCGACCTGCAAGACAAGCTCGACAAGGACAATATTCGCGAGAAGCTGGGCAAAGACGTGATTGTCTACACTTATTGTGTCGTTGGGTTTCGATCCTTAAAGTCTGCGCCATTCTTGGAAAAGGCTGGCTACGAGGTGCGACCGCTCAAGCCTGGTTACGAAGAATTGCTCAAAGCCGGTTTCGAGAACGAGAAACCAGAGAAGTAAGGCGGACTACCAGCAATCTACTGAGCCCGACTTTTTAGAAAACCTCTTACGCTAAAGTACAATGCCAAGCGATCTCAGCGATACACCAAGCCAGTCAACTCCCCACACAGAACCAATTCCTGTAAGTAAGTCTTGGCTCCGAACCGATGACGCTGTTGCTATGCTGCTTGGCTTCTGCTTGATTCTAGCAGCGGGAACGATTGCTATTCTAGGTCGACCGGCCGACCATCCCCAGATCGCGCTCGATCTAGCCAAAGTGAAAGCGGAATTGAAAGCCCTCCCGTCGGACTCGGCGGATCTCCCCAGCAATCGAAAAGGACTTCTCGATTCCCAGGCCAAGCTGGAAGCTCAGCTGGCTGTCGCACCCATGAAACCTTGGCTCGTCAAACCAGGTGACTGGGCCTCCAATCCCATGGAAGCGTTTCAAAAGAAAGGCAAATCGATCGCCCCTGCACTTCTAGTGACCTTTCTTGGAATCCTAGTGGTCTTTGGGATAGGCACCGCAATTCAGGGCAACTCACCGGCCTCGTTCGCGATCGGGTTCGCTGGCGTGTTTTTGCTGTCGCTGGTTGCGTACCTGCTAGCTGGGCAGGAGGTCATTAAGCATTACAACTTGGAGTATGCGTTATGGGCGGTGCTGCTTGGTTTGCTGATCAGCAACACTATCGGAACCCCCAAGTGGTTGTCCTACGCCACCAAGACCGAGTTCTACATCAAGACGGGTTTGGTTTTGTTGGGGGCAGAAGTTTTATTCAATAAGCTGCTTGCATTGGGGTTACCAGGCATTTTCATCTCTTGGATCGTGACTCCTGTTGTGCTGATTTCTACTTACCTTTTTGGTCAATACATTCTCAAGATCCCGTCCAAGTCCCTGAACTTGGTTATCTCGGCCGATATGTCGGTGTGCGGCGTATCAGCCGCGGTAGCAACCGCTGCTGCTTGCAAAGCCAAAAAGGAAGAGCTGTCCTTGGCCATCGGACTGTCACTGATTTTTACCGTGATCATGATGGTGGTGATGCCCTTTGTGATTCGCGTTTCCGGGATGGGGGAAGTGATTGGCGGAGCGTGGATCGGGGGAACCGTGGACTCGACCGGCGCAGTTGCAGCGGCCGGTCAATTGGTCGGCGATGTTGCCAAAGATGTGGCCGCAACCGTCAAGATGATCCAGAACATTTTGATTGGTGTTGTTGCTTTCGGAGTGGCCGTCTACTGGGTCTCTTTTGTGGAGCCTCGCGAAGACAAGAAACGGCCAAGCGTCTTTGAAATCTGGCGACGCTTTCCCAAGTTTACTTTAGGTTTCCTCGCGGTCTCGCTGCTGCTTTCCTATTGCCAGTCGCAAGGTGGCGAAGGTAAGGCGCTCGTAACCAGCATCGTCGACGGAGCGACCAAGCCAATCCGAGAATGGTTATTCTGTCTTGCGTTCGTAAGCATCGGCTTAGAGAGTAATTTCCGGGAATACCGACAAATGCTGTCGCAAGGTAAACCTGTCATCTTGTACTTGTGTGGCCAAGCGTTGAATCTGGCATTGAGTCTGTTCATGGCATGGCTCATGTTCGAGATCGTGTTTCCGAACGCGGCAAGCGAGCTGATGCGGTAATGGACTCTCTAACTGCGACATCCCGTCCAAACACAAAGCCTTGGCTGGGCCTTGTTTTTGTCTTGGCTAGCGTCTCCATGATTTGGTTGACCATCTTGCCACGCATTGGCCAAGTGCCGACAGTTCGCATGCGAATCGAGTCCAATCAAGCTGCCGGCATCAACCCAACCGCCGTGTTTTATTCCGACCATCCAAGCATGCGCGAAACCGAAAGAAAAATCGAAAGCATCGTCTACCACTCGGACGGAGCCTTTTGGGCTCCCGCGTGGCCTTAGCCTAAACTTCGATGACGGAGATCTTTGGGCAGTCTTTGAATTGCGATCCGATAGGTGCCACCGACGCGTTGCCAAGCCGGCTACTTTGACATTTAGGTTGAACTTGATAGACTGCCAGCAGTTCTCGTGCGAAGTAGGCCGGACGCTGATGCCGCATCGAAGGCATGGACTCTGATCTGGCATTCGCCCCAGGAAATGGCTTGATGTTTCGGATGACAGGATTCTAAAGAAAATGCCACACATTAGTTTGCGATTGAATTTGACGGTGCTGATTTGCTTGAGTGCGATTGGATGTGGAAAAACCGTGCTCAAGCCGGTAGATGCTCCGCCGCCCGAGGTCACGGTTGCACTGCCTGAAATGCGAAAGGTCCCCGAGTTTTTTGAATACATTGGGCGCACGGCTTCCCCCGAATTTGTAGAGATTCGATCGCGAGTGTCGGGTTATTTGGACAAGATTTACTTCAGTGACGGGAAAGAGGTCAACGCAAAAGACAAGCTATTCGAGATCGATCGTCGTCCTTATGAATTCACGCTGATGAACGCCAAAGCGCGTCTTCAACAGGCGGAATTCCAGCTGAACCTTGCCAACATCACACTTCAACGCTCAAAAGAGCTGAGCAAATCAAATTCCCTGTCACAGCAAGAGCTGGATGAAGCCATTCAAAAGCAGGCGAGTGCTACTGCCGAAATCATTTCGGGGACCGCTGCTGTAGAACAGGCGAAACTTGATCTCGATTTTTGCGAGATTAAGGCACCTATTTCTGGCCGGATCAGCCGGGCTAGTGTCACGGAAGGGAACTTGATTCAAGCCGGCCAGTCCAACACGGAACCTCTTACCACCATCGCCAGTGTTGACCCTATCCATGTTTTGTTCGACGTCGATGAGATCGCTGTACTTAAGTTCATGGAATTGCGAAGGAGCCAAGGTGTTGACGTCAAATTCACCCAAGTTCGCGAGCTCAATCAAAGCGTCCAAGTGGCGCTTGCAAATGAAGCGGACTATCCTCATGAAGGAGTACTAGACTTCATCGACAATCGAGTGCGAACCACGACGGGCACCTTGTTAGTTCGTGCAGTGCTCGCCAATAAAAATCGGCTCTTTGCCCCGGGCTTCTTTGTGCGGGTACGTATTCCTTACGGAAAAGCACAAGAGGCCTTGCTGGTTAGCGAACGAGCGATCTTGAATGATCAAAACATCAAGTATGTTTTAACGGTGGACAATAATGGTGTCGTCGAACGTCGCGACGTTGAGCTTGGAGTGCTTGATAACGGAATGCGAGTGATCAAGTCAGGCATATCGGCCGACGATGAAGTGATTATTAATGGTTTGCAACGGGCCAAACCCGGTGCGAAAGTTCGTGTAGCAAGATCGAATAAGGATGCCGCTCTTTCCTCCGAAAGCAAGGAGTAAACCATGCTGGCCCGTTTCTTCGTCGATCGACCTGTATTCGCAACTGTTCTATCGCTTGTGATCGTATTGATGGGTGGTGTTGCAATGATGCAGCTACCCATCGCTCAATTCCCAGAGGTAGCTCCGCCAACGATCCAGATCACGGCGATGTACCCTGGTGCGAACTCACAAGTGGTTGCCGATACCGTTGCCGCTCCCATTGAACAAGAGATCAATGGCGTCGAACGAATGCTGTACATGTCTTCGCGCTGCACCAACGATGGTTTGATGTCGCTGGATGTCTCGTTCGAATTGGGTACGAATATCGATCAAGCGCAAGTGCTCGTTCAGAACCGAGTTGCCATTGCCGAGGCAAAACTTCCAGAGGAAGTGCGGCGCCAGGGGATCATGACGAAAAAGAAATCACCTAGCATCCTCCTGGCAGTCAATCTCATTTCCTCAGAAGCACGCTACGATCAGCTCTATCTTTCCAACTTCGCAACCATCGAAGTGAGGGATTCCTTGATGCGAATCCAGGGCGTGGGTGATGTGGGAATGCTGGGGGCACGCGACTATGCCATGCGAGTATGGCTGGACCCTGAAAAGTTGGCGGTTCGCAACATGACCGCCAATGATGTCCTGCAAGCGCTTCGAGAACAGAATGTTCAAATTGCTGCGGGACGGATCGGCCAAGCTCCGGCGCCAGAAGGCCAAGATTTTCAGTTTGCAATCAACACCAAGGGGCGACTGCTGGATGCCAACCAATTCAACGATGTCGTTGTGAAAACCGGCGAAGGAAGCGAACTGGTTAAATTGGGTGATGTTGCTCGCACAGAACTGGGAGCGCGATCTTACGATGTTAGCAGCTCTCTGGACGGCAAGCCGAGCATCACGATGGCCGTTTTTCAATTGCCGGGCTCCAACGCATTGAAGACCGCTCAATCCATTCGCGACGAAATGGCCCGATTGAAGTCGACTCGCTTTCCGACCGGCGTCGACTTTGCCATCGTTTACGACACCACCATCGTCGTTGATGAATCCATTCATGAAGTGTACAAAACCTTGTTTGAAGCCTTTGTCTTGGTCTTCATTGTGGTGATCTTGTTCTTGCAAGATTGGCGAGCGACCTTGATGCCGATGATCGATGTTCCCGTTTCGCTGATCGGTACGCTTGCCGTGATGCAAATGCTCGGCTTCTCGCTCAATAATCTGTCGATGCTGGGCCTGGTTCTGGCGATTGGGATCGTGGTCGACGATGCGATCGTTGTGGTCGAAAACATTGAACGTTGGATGGCAAAAGGCCTGCCGGCTCGCGAGGCCACCATCAAGGCGATGGCGGAAATCACCGGTCCCGTCATCGCGATTACGTTAGTCCTGAGCTCGGTTTTCATCCCCACCATTTTTATTGCTGGAATTCCAGGCAAGTTCTTCCAGCAGTTTGCTCTCACCATTGCCGCATCGACGATCATCTCCGCCATCAATGCCATGACGATGGCGCCCGCTCGAGCTGTCACGTTGATCAAACCCCACGTTGCTGGTCACGATCGGGAAGCCCTGCCGCGTTGGGGGATTGCTTTGATTATGGGGTACATTGCCTTTCGGTATTTGCCTGCGTTCACGGACCCAATCTTTGGGTTCCCTGCTGCATCGAGCCCAAGTGGTGCCCATGGTGGCGTTGCGGACCATTCGCCCAGCGTTTTGCAGAATGTGGTTCTCAGCTTGATCTTCTTGATCGGCAGCGTCGCAGGCTGGATCGGCGGTCCTTACATCAACTGGGGGTTGCAGAGATTTTTCCACGTGTTCAATGCTGGCTTCGACAAAGTCACCTGGGCCTATGGCAAGATGGTGGCAGGTGCCCTTCGCATTAGTCTGATTATGTTCATCATTTACATCGGTTTAATCGCGTTGGCGGTTCGGGGATTCCAAGTAGTACCAAGCGGTTTTCTACCTTCGCAAGATAAGGGCTACCTTGTCGTCAGCGCGAAGCTGCCTGATGGCGCAAGCTTGCAACGGACAGAAGCGGTCGCAAAATCCATCAATGAGATTCTGCTCGCGACCGACGGAGTCGCTCACACCTTAAGCATTCCAGGCTACTCCATCTTAACCAGCACCAACGCGTCCAATTCGCTTGGCGTATTTGTGATTCTGGATTCGTTCGAGCATCGCAGCAAACATCGCGAGTTGTATTCTGCCGATCTGGTCAGAACGATTCAGGCGAAACTCAGCCGTATCCAGGAAGCGCAGGTCGTGGTTTTCGGAGCCCCCCCAATCGATGGCCTTGCTTCGACAGCGGGCATGAAAATGCAAATTCAAGATCGCGCAGGGGCTGGCCCATCTGCGTTGCAGGGGGCGTTGGAGAATTTGGTGGAAGCAGCCAATGCAGAGCCTCGTCTTGTCGGCTCGTACTCCAGCTATTCCGCCAATGAACCGCAGCTCTATGTCGATATCAATCGCGAAAAAGCTAAGGCGGCTGGCGTTCCCTTGAACGACGTCTTCCAAACGCTTCAAATCTATCTAGGCTCCGCGTATGCAAACGACATCACTCGATTCGGCCGCAATTGGCAGGTCAGCGTCCAAGCCGACTCCAGATTTCGCGCTAATCCAGCGGACATTAGTCGATTGCAGGTCCGCAACCAACGCGGTGAAATGGTCCCACTAGCAACGCTGATCGATGTTCGTGATGTCAGTGGTCCAGGTATTGTGTATCGATTCAACATGAATGCGTCGGCTGACTTTGTCTCGAATCCAGCCCCAGGCAGCGGATCAGGCGACACGATTGGATTGATGGAAGAGCTTGCAAAACGAGAACTGCCCAGCACGATGAGCTTCGCATGGACCGAGCTCGCCTACCAGCAAATACTGGTCGGTAAAGACTTGTTGACCAAACTCGTTTTCCCATTGGCCGTGATCTTTGTTTTTATGGTTTTAGCGGCGCAATATGAAAGCTGGTCGTTGCCGATCGCCATCTTATTGATTGTTCCCATGTGTTTGTTTGCCGCGGTCGCAGGCCTATGGCTGACAGGTTCAGAAAGCAACATCTTCACTCAGATTGGACTCGTGGTACTCATCGCATTGGCGGCCAAGAACGCCATCTTGATTGTCGAGTTTGCGAAGCAGTTACAGGATGAAGGCAAAGATCGAAACGAAGCGGTGATCGAAGCCTGCAAGGTACGACTTCGGCCCATCTTGATGACTTCCTTTGCATTCATCTTGGGAGTCGCACCGTTGATGATCGGTCGCGGAGCCGGTTTCGAAATGCGTAGCTCACTAGGCCTTGCGGTTTTTTCCGGAATGTTGGGTGTAACCTTTTTCGGCTTGATTTTCACTCCGGTTTTTTACGTTCTTATCGATCGGCTCGGAAGTCTCCTCAGCCAAAAGAGCCAAAAGAGCCAAAAGAGCCAAAAGAAAGCGGATCAACCTCATTGACTTGCATTCGTCACTCGTTCCAAACCATGACTTCGGTCACTCCGCTGCGGGACGCACCCGTGTGCGTAAACACGATTCGCAATTTGGAAGAGGCCACGGGCTGGAACTTGACCGAGTTCCACTCGCTGCCTGTGACTGACTCTGGTGTTGCCACGGCCTGTTGGACTGATTTCCATTGCCCTTCTTGCCAGACCTCAATCTCAAACTTCACAGGTGCCTGCACTCCGCCGCGGTCGTCGTAGATCGCTAAATCGACCCGTCGAAATTCAATGGCTTTTCCAAAATCAATTTCAAGCCAATCTGTTTTGGACTTTGATTCGTAACTGGTCCAACGATTGGTTGGGGTCGGCAAAAAGTTCGTGATGCCATCGATGGCCGACTTGGGAACCCCACCAAATCGATCATGATGACTTGCGGTCGCTCGCGGGTAGTCTTGGCTGCCATCGTTGAAGGCGAGGTTCCCAGCGGGGGCGGCGATAGCAGAAACAGGCAGTTCCGTGTCGCCCCAAACTTCGATCTCCGTCAAACCGGATCGGAAACCATCGGCGTGCTCCAACGTCACTTTCAATTTTTGAGTCGTCAACGCTTCGATTTGGAAGATATGAGGCCGATGTCCTTGAGGGGCAACGATCTCTTTCGCTCGATCAAGCGATTTCCAGACGGATCCATTCCAGTAATCGATGCGAATCTTTTTCGGGGCTCGTATTTTGGAACCGCTAACATTGCGATCGTCCAAAACAAATAGCTTCACCGTGTGGATTTGCCGCTCGGTGCCGAAGTCAATCTCCGTCCAGTCTTCGGAAGCTTGAGAACCTTCACAGGACCAACGATTCGGTGGATTTTGGACGTACCAATAATTGCCGTCATTGGCTTTCGACAAACTGGTACCTTTTGAGGTGTACGAAGCAGTGAGTCTTGGATAATAGAACCCGTCGTTATTCACTGCGAAATTGACTTGCGTCGTCGATGACTTAGGAAGCTCGGCAGTTTCTTTTAGAACCGGTACGGCGCCAGTCAATGTCACCGGCTCCAAGGTAAGAGAAGTGAACACTTTTTTGCCATCGATGAGAACATGCATCCCAGCGCCTAGCTGATAACGTTTCCCGGTTTTGTCCCATACTACAGCCAAAGAGTGCCCGCGATAAACCAAGTTGTCCAACGCGAAATAATCCCAATCGCTAGGGGCAAGCGGACGAAGTTCCAGCGTGTCGTCCGATCGAGGCACAAGCCCGACCAGGCCCGTGATCACTAGGTCGCAGTATCCCGAATGCAAGTAATGCTCGGAGTGGTTGTAGGCATCATGCCCTTCAAACGAACCCGAATCGGGATGCAAAGCCTCTGCCAAATACGGAACGCCATCCTTGCGATGCGATCGAGCGTAAATCGATAACAAGTCAACATAGTCTTCGGGGGCAAGCGTTTTGCCACCATTTTGCAGATAGTTAGCGAGGGCTTTCAAAGTCTGAGTGGTTGCATAGGGCCAAGATTGGCCGCTCCACCAACAGCATGAATTCTTCAGCAAAAACAGAGGGTCGTTTCGCTCGACGGTGGATGGACCAAAGTTCGCGTAGAACCCATCCCGATCCATGAGCTTTTTCCAAGCCACATCATACTTGCTTTCCCCTTCGATTAGATTGAACTGCCAGGGCACGTAGCCGATCAGTTCGCGTCCGTGAGAATCCCCGGCGTACTTTCCGCTTTCGTAGGTTCGTGTCATAGCGGACATCGTGTAAGCATCGGCCGTTTCGTCATTCTTCAAAACAGGAAAGAAAAATTGTCGCTTTTCGTCCCACATCAGCTCCAACATTTTTGCTCTTATGGCATCGGCTTTCGCGTTGTAAATCGAAGCAACCTGAGTTTGACCGGCAATGGTCGCAATTTCGGAAATCGCTTTCGCGTCGGCCCACATATAAGCATTGAAAGAAGGTCGGTAACTTGGCGCTCCGCGAAGAATATCCTTGGTTTGGCGGCTATTGATGTTGAATTCCATTCCGTCGTCGTGCCCTGTTTGCCAGAACAACCCAACCTCTGGCACATAGTGTCGCTGTTCCCAACCCTCATAATTGCGAATCAAATCAGGAAGAAGATCCACGAGCCAATTCTTGTTGGGATGCACTTTGTCCACCTCGCGAATCGAATCAGCTAACCAAGTCGAATAGTTTCGAGGCTGCGCTCCTGGGGTGCGGAACCAGTATTTCGAATAGTCATTCGCGATTCGCGGCGACCGCAGCCATCGGGCTTCGTACAGCTGGTGGCCTGCTGGACAGCTGATTGCACCGTAAGCCCCGGACCAAAATGGTCGATCGATGAATTCCGTAAACGTGTAACCGCTGTTCGGTGCCCCATAGGTTAAATGCTTGGTCAGCAATTCCCATCGGTAATAATAGGTTGTGGTAACCTCACGGTCTGGGCATTCCAAGAAAGGAATGTTCTGCTCGTACCAATCAAAATCGCGATTGTCCCAGAACGTTTCCTCTTCCAATAGCTTTCGCTTGTCAAGAATCTGAGCATAGGAACTGGCCGAGCTCAAAATCAGTCCGAGGAAAAAAACTGCCGAAGTGCAACGTCTGAGCAAAAAAGTCATGCTGTGAAGCCTATCGAAATGAGAAGTCTATCAAAATGTGAAGGTGATTTTACCTAGCTCGAAGCGATCGGTTTGCTTCCAGGAGCTATTGTGGTTTCTTAGGAAAATAGTCCGAGAACAAATCGGTGGAAGGCCAGCGTTTCACCGAATCGACAATCTTATGCATCAAGGGATCTACAATGTCGATGAGATACGTGCCGGTCAAATTAACGGCCTTATTGAACAGGACCGCCCAATGAAATCCATCGTGCCTGCGCACTAGCAAAGCGGCTGTTCCGTCGAGCCTCCCCGTGTGCCAAACGTTCTTTCGCTTTGCATCGATCGTTCGCACTTGCCAACCATACCCGTAGGATACATTGGGAGAATGTCCTTCGACGTTCTCTAAAGGGGGCGAGAACATCTCCTGGATGAGATCGGAATCCAAAGCACGTTTCTTCTTGGCAGGATCAAACTCGCACGCAAACCGAACTAAATCAGTCGAGGAAGCAACCCATCCGCCATGCGAATCCATGGCACCCAGGTCCCAAGCTCCGTAGGGCCAGGGGACTAGGCTCTCTTCTGTCGCAACCACGGGTGTTCCTTTTCGATCCGATGCGTCGTGGTATTCTACTTCGGTTGGAAACCGATCTTCGCTCAGGGTTTTGCCAATTCGAGGTCTCGTTATTCCAAGCGGTTGGAAGATAGCCTCCTGAACATATTTTTCGTAGCTTGTTTTGGTTGCTTTCTCAATGATTCGTCCAAGCAGACAATATCCAAAGTTGGAGTAGGCGTATTTGGAACCGGGCTCGAAGTCTAAAGACTGATCCAGCATGTACTCAATAAGGTCTTGATGGCTCAGGGGAAAGCTAAGCTGTTTATCCTTCGTGATCGTGCGAAAATGAAATATGGGGTCGTAGCTTGCTTTGCTATCCCAGCCACCGGTATGGTGCAGCAAATGGCGAACAGTGACACTTTTCCATCTAGGATCTTTTGGTTTCCGAAGCTCTAGGAAAGACACAATCGTGTCGTCCAAGCTAAGAATCTCTTGTTGAACGAGCTTCAGGATCGCAACAGCGGTGATCGGTTTAGAAACACTTGCAATTCGAAACAGAGAAGTTGGGGAGACGGCTTCTTTCGCATTGGAATCCAAGAACCCAAAGCCTCGGGCATAGACCAGTTTGCCAGAATGACTTATCGCTACCGATGCGGACGGAACGCTGTTAGCCTTCATGAAATCAGCAATTGCGTCGTCGATGGATTTAAGTAGCGGGCTCGAACGCCCCATCATCTCAATCCCCGTCGCGAAAGACAGTTTAGAACTGTAGGCACTTGCGGCGGTTGCCCCTACCAAGCCCAACCAATGGCGACGCGTAGACAGCATAATTACCCCAAAAGAGAAACGATTTTCCGCGGCCAAGGAGTACTAGACCAGGAAGATAGGCAAGGAGCAAAACTCTTGGTCTCAATGGATGTAGCAGGGGTTGTTAGAAACGTTGATTGCCGCGGGTTTAGGTGAGGTTCCACTGCGAATGATGCATACTTCGGTCCAATGCTTCGTTCGCGATTCTTTTCGTATTTCTTATCGTACTCGTACTCAGCATCGCGGTACTCGTGTTGGAGCAGTCCCCAAAAACGACCGGCATTTGCGGACGCGGTCAGGTGCCGTGGGCTAATCCCCAGGCACCTCTATCGTAGACTCGCTTGCCTCATGCAATTACTTTGCCTTGAAGCGATCTGGCTTCAGCAGCAAAGTACCGAGATCATTCGCACCTTCTTTGAGCGTCAACTTGACGGTCCCCTTGGTCCAAGTTGCCGCTTTGCCGCCAAGATTCACTTCTTCGATCGACTTGTTTTGGGATTCGTGCCAAATCTTAAAATCCAACTCGACACCTGCAGGCAGCTTCTCAATCTTGATCACTCCGTCAGAGCCGCTGATACCGATGTAGGGATGATTCAAGATGAAGACGTAAGCATTCATCCAGGGATGGATGCTGCATTCCACTTTCGTAGCAGCTTTTTCTTCTTCTTTGGTTTCCACGTCGACCGATTTTCCAGCTGCAATCATTGGGTTCACTTCTTTGTTGGCAAAGAAACCAAACTTTGCATTGTGGCCGGCTTCGTCCGAATTCCTGACTTCGATCTTTTGCCCAGCTCGGATCGCCATCACGTGAGGCTCAAATTTGCACAAAACGTTGTCGAGAACAGGCTTGGTATCAGGCAGCTTCTGAAAATCTGGATGCAGCTTGCTATTGTCCAGTTTGTTCTTCTTGGTGTCGATCATGAATACGATGTTGGAAATCGCTTTGGTCTTTGGATCGATAATCAAATCGTCGGACAGTGGATTCTTATTGTTGCATTTCGGGTCGGCCGCCATGTTGATGGCTTTTCGTTCAGGAACGGCACCATCCAGAACCACTGTCATGGTCAGGTCGGCCCACTTTTGTGCGGACGCAGTAACCGTCAAGAAGCCGCTAGCCATCGGGATCGAAACGAGGGCCGCAAGGAAGAACTTTTTCATAAAGAAGCAAACTCCGGGGAATTTGAGAGTAGGTGGGAGGGATTGGTCGCTTCGCGAAACCGCCGAAACCAGGAAAAACCAACCCCGTCTATCCTATACAGGCCAAGGCTTTTTTCAATCTCAACTGAGCCGCAGGCGCTTGCCAAATGGCACTCACTTTGTAGTTTGCGCAAGCAAATTACTGAGCCGCGGGCGCTAGCCGCGTTACGGTTTCCCTGCCAAATACTGTTATCGCGGCTAGCGCCCGCGGCTCATTTCGAACAAAGTGAGTGCCATTGGGCGCTAGTTAGGATTATTCATAACCCGAATTGTATCGGCTTTTTGCTTTAGTGAAGTCGTTATTGGGTCAGGGCGGTACGACGGACTTCCAAGTCCGTCCATGGGGAATTCGACGGACTAGGAAGTCCGTCCATGGGTAATTCGACGGACTAGGAAGTCCGTCGTACCATGAAATCAACAGCCCGGTAAGCGAGGGATAGCTATATCGCCCCTCGCTTACGCTTCGGGTTGTGAACGCAGTCTGCATTGCTTGCAACCCAACGTAACAAGTTACGCGGGCTTGACTTACATCCAAACCGGTCTGGGGGAAAGAATAATCTGCGCTAGCCGCGATACGGCCAAGCTTTAAAAATGTACATGTCGCGGCTAGCGCCCGCGGCTCAGGAGGGCGAGTTTCTCGTACTCGTACTCAGCACCAGCGGTCCTCGTACTCGTACTTGACCGCCGTTTTTCGAGTACGAGTACGATTACCATTTCATTGAGTACGAGTACGATTGAAAGCAAGACTGCCCGATATCGAAACTAACGCTCGCGACTCAAGCGGATGAAACAGCGTTAACGAACTCATCGGTCAATTAAGCGAGGATCCCTTGAACGACTTCGCCATGCACATCCGTTAGACGAAACTGCCGACCTTGGAATCGATAGGTTAGCCTTGTATGGTCGATACCACACAAATGCATGATGGTCGCTTGCATGTCGTGAACATGCACTGGGTTTTCAGTAATGTTCCAGCCGTAATCGTCCGTGCTACCGTGAACGGCTCCTTTCTTGACGCCACCACCGGCCATCCACCAGCTGAAGGCGCGGCCAAAGTGATCTCGCCCCGTTGGTTTCAGTGGATCGCCTTGTCCAAAAGGAGTCCGTCCAAATTCGGCCCCCCAAATCACTAAGGTATCTTCCAACATGCCTCGATCTTTCAGATCTTGCACCAGGGCCGCAGCTGGGGCATCGGTATCCAGGCATTGCTGTTCCAATTGCGTATGTAAATTTCCGTGTTGATCCCAGCCTGCATGCATCAACTGGACGAAACGCACACCTCGTTCTAGCAACCGCCGTGCAACCAAGCAGTTGTTGGCGAATGTTCCTTTCGCGAGCGCGTCTGGTCCGTATCGTTCAATCGTGGAAGCCGACTCCTTCGAAAAATCAATCAGGTCAGGCACGCTGGTTTGCATTCGAAATGCCAATTCGTATTGCGAAATACGAGTGTCAATCTCTGGGTCGCCATAGTCGGCCAAGTGCTGTTGATTCATGGCTGCGATATCGTCCAGCAAAGCGCGTCGCCCCTCCCGTGACATGCCAGGCGCGTTCGCCAAATAGGGCACCAAGTCACCCGTGTTACGGAATCGAACCCCTTGGAAACGGCTGGGCAGAAAACCACTGCCCCAGTAGTAATCAAAAAAGAGCTGCCCACAGGTTTTAGCTTTATCACTGGAGGTCATCACCACAAACGTGGGAAGCTCGTCCGTTTCGCTTCCTAGTCCATAGGAAAGCCAAGAGCCCAAACTAGGGCGGCCAGGAACCTGCGAGCCGGTCAGGAAAAAGGTCACTCCGGGGGCATGGTTCACGGCTTCCGTATTCATCGAACGGACCAACGTTATCTCGTCGGCGACACTTCCAATTTTGGGCAGCATCGAACTCAGCTCAAGCCCCGAGTTGCCGTACTTTTGAAAGGGCTTAATCGCAGGAACGCAGGGCCACTTACCATACCCGCTGGACATGGTGGACAATCGCGTGCTGCCTCGGACGGAATCTGGGATATCTTTGCCTTCCATTTCCCGAAGAACAGGCTTGGGATCGAACAGGTCAATGTGCGATGGACCTCCTCCTTGCCAAAACAACACAACCCGTTTTGCTTTTGCCAGATGGTGCGGCAAGTCGGCCAGCCCTTGCAGACCAGGGCCACCAGCAGCCTGCAGATTTCCGTTCCCTAATAGAGACGCCAAGGCGGCTGCACCCACACCACTTGCGGCTGAGCCAAACAACTGGCGCCGATTCACTCTTGCGATATTCTGTTGAACCTCATTTTCCATCGTTGTCTTCCTTCTGCAGCTTGGGATCGCTTGTGTTTCGGATTACTTGTGTTTCGGAACGGGCTTGCGTAGATTCGTCGAGAGGCTATTCCCGCGTTAATGATTCATCGAGATTGATCATGGCCAAACAGACCGCCGATAAAGCCGCATGCGATACCACATCTAGCGATTTATCCCGGGAGGCTACGCCAGTCGCAATGAACGCTTCCGCACCGGGCAAGTCGGCCGCAAAAAGTTCGCGTTGCTTCTGCAGTGCTTTTTGCAGCATCCCCATCTCAGAGTCACTGGGCCCGCGACACAAGATATTTCGAAACGCAAATCGCAACTGATCTTCTTGGTTCGCAGAATGATGCATTCCGTTTTGAGCCAAGACGCGAGCCGCCTCGACCCAGGTGGGATCGTTGAGCGTTGTCAGCGCGTGCAAAGGAGTACTGGTTAAGGAGGAACGTACTCGGCAGGTCTGCCGATTCGATGCATCAAACATATTGGCTGGCCCTACCGTTCGGCGCCAGAAGGTGTACAGACTACGTCGGTAAAGATCTTGGCCTGCTGAAGCCGGATAAGTAAAATCGCGCTCTTTGGTAATTGCGAGCGATTCCCAAATTGCATCAGGCTGATAAGGGTACACCGGCTTGCCAGCAATGCGTTTGTCCAAAAGATTGGAGGCCGCTAAAGCCCAATCTCGCAAGATCATCGAAGGCATACGAAAGCGACTTGATCTTGCAAACAATCGGTTTTCGATATCAATCGATCGCAACTCTGGCGAGACCTTACTGGATTGTTTGTAGGTCGCGCTATTGACGATCAATCGAGTCATCGCCTTCATGTCCCAACCCGATTCGCGAAAATTCATAGAAAGCCAATCGAGCAACGGTAGATGGATTGGGTATTCGCTTTGAACCCCAAAGTCTTCGGCGGTCTTCACGATCCCAAGACCAAAGAAGTGCTGCCACATCCGATTCACTTGCACTCGAGCCGTCAACGGATGCTCTGGGGAAACCAACCACTGCGCAAAGCCAAGTCGATTGCGAGGTGCATCGGCAAGCATGGATGGCAGAAAGCTAGGGGTTTCGAACGTCACTTTTTCCTCGGGCTTCAAGTATTCGCCACGGGATAACACGTTGGATTCACGTGGCCTGCTATCGCTCATGATCATCACCCGAGGAAGATAATCAGCTCGATAAGCATTCAGCTGATTTCGCTGGTCGATGATTCTATTCAAGACAGGAAGCTTGTCGTTCAAGCTGGGGCGAACCTTCTCTTCAAAGTGCTTGCGCAAGTCCGACTCAACCTGCTTCTTTTCATCTTCGGATCGTTCGGCTTCCGGCTTCGCAAGGAGCTTGGAAAGTGATTCGGAAAGTCCTTTGGTTTCGTTAGGTTTGTCGCTTGCCAGTACCGCTGCCCGCCAACCAAAGTAGGCCGCGTCGAGCAAGGGTGCGGCTTCCTTATCGAGTTCGGCAATCTTGGCCTCGAATTCGGCAAACTTGATTTTGTTCTCTTCGGTAGGTAATTCAAGATACGGCGATGCGACTCGAATGCGCGACGAAATGTATTCCGGCACCCCTGATTCGGGAACTCGATTAAACAAGTCTAGAAAACGATAATAATCCTTTTGCGAGATCGGGTCGTATTTATGATCGTGGCATTGAGCACATGCGACGGTCAGCCCCAACCAAGTCGTTGCCGTCGTATCGATGCGATCAAACAGAACAACAAACCGTTGCTCTTCGGCGATCGCCCCTCCTTCGCCATTCAGCAAGTGATTGCGATTAAAACCGCTGGCGATTTTTTGATCCGTCGTGGCATCAGGAAGAAGATCCCCCGCCAATTGCCAAATCGTAAATTGGTCAAAGGGTAGGTTTTGATTAAGAGCACGCACTACCCAGTCACGCCATATCCATTGCCACGTATCGCCATCTTGTTGGAACCCATTGCTGTCGGCATAGCGAGCTGCATCGAGCCAGCTCAATGCCATGCGTTCACCGTAGTGCTCGCTGCTCAGAAGTTGTTCCACTCGTTTTTCGTAAGCTTGAGGATCCGAGTCCCCGACGAACGAGTCGACTTCGCTTGGGCTTGGGGGTAGCCCGACGAGGTCGATGTAAAGCCGCTTCAATAGTGTTGCTCGGTCTGCTTCCGGTGAGGGAGCGAGCGCTTCGGCTTCGAGTTTGGCCAATACGAATTGATCGATCGCGTTTCGAACCCAGCCCGAGTTCTTTACCTCGGGTAAGTTTGGCTTAACAGGAGCGACAAACGACCAATGCGGGGCGTAGTTTGCACCTTCGTTGATCCATCGTTCCAGAATGACCTTTTGTTCGGGGCTAAGCTTCCGGTTCGATTTAGGCGGCGGCATTTGGACATCGGGATCGGTTTCATGCATCCGAGCGACGATCGCACTTTCACCGGCTTTGCCGGGGACGATTGCTCCCGATGCCACAGCCTGCTCGCGGTCGTCCAATCGCAAGTCGCCTTGCCGTTTATTCCCATCTTGACCGTGGCAGTAAAAGCAATTTTCCGCCAGGATGGGGCGAATATCGCGATTGAAGTCAAGCGGCTTATCGTTGGCCTGAAGCTTGCCGAATGCGAGAAAAACGACGGCGATGAAAACCCGGAGAACGGGTGCAAAGTGGGGCGAATGGATTTTCAAGACACAAAATCCTGTAGGTAGGGGGGGGATCGTCGCACTTAACGGTTGGCCGTGGTTGAAAGCAACCAAGCGGGCGAATGCTACAAATTGTAATTCGAAACCTGAATTCATTCTACAGCCTAACCGGTTCGGAAGAGCCCGACAGTGAACCTCTACTTTTGGCCTGAGCCATGAAAAAGGAGGTGAAACGGGGGGCTGAGTTTCTATTTGGACCGTTGACGTTAGGACATGAGTTAGGTTTTGGAAACTGGATTTCGGGGTCGCCCCGAGGCGACTTTTCCATTAAACTTACGTCTGATATGTGAAAAGTCTTGCAGTTCATTGGAACTGCAAAGAGATAGGATGGGTGGCAGAGCGGTTTATTGCACCGGTCTTGAAAACCGGAGACGTCGAAAGGCGTCCGTGGGTTCGAATCCCTCCCCATCCGCTTTTTCTTCACCCCAAATAATGCTGGGGTTTTGGGGTAGGCCGTAACAAGTCGCTTAAGTAGGCCGTAACAAGTCGCTTTGGACGCAGTTACGGCGGGACGTGCTAGGAATGCCAATCTGTTTCAATTCGCTCCGGGGACATCCAGGCATCAATTTAGAAACGCAGAGCTGCAGAGGACGCGGAGATAAGACACCCACAGACTCCTTCTTTTCTCTGTGATCTCTGTGGCTCTGTGTTTTCAAGAAAT
>JBIKLJ010000359.1:0-3813 GCA_044359895.1 Pirellula sp. | reverse complement strand
ATCAGATCGGATTCTCTCGTACTCAGTGAAACGGTACTCAGTGAAACGGTACTCGATGGCTGTTCGAACTGCGGCGATGCCGATCGTTATCGAGGCGATTCGCGATAAATCGCGGACCAAGGGGTCGGAATTGTCTCGCCAAGACTTTCGGGCAAGGTGTCTTCATTCTGGAGGCCGGTGAATTAAACTGAAGCGGCAGATTCGATCCCCTCCACGGTTGCGAAACACGCATGTCCCACCCATCATCATTCCTGCATCGACACTCCATTGTTAACCTCATCGCCCTTGCCAACTTCATCGCACCCCCTAACGACTTCGTCGATCCGCAAACCCTGGAAATGGATTTTTAGCATCGTTGTGCTTCTCCATTTGGGTTGTGTTTGTATGGCCTACTCGGCGAACCATCGTCGGTCGTCCGTGCAAGATCGATGCTTGGCTTTTTTGCAACCGTACTTGATCGGACTCAACTTCTATCCAGAAACATTACCGGTCGAGTGGATTGATGACGATAGTCCACCGTCGGCCACGCGAATTTCCATCTCTGATTCCTTAGGAGGCAAGTGGATCACCGTTTTGAGCACTCAGGCAAACGCCAACTCACTAGGCGGAAGCCTGGAATCCTTGGGGCTGCACAGTTCGAATTCCCGACGATTGCTGCAATTGCTCTCCGCCTTGTCCAAAAACGAGGATGAAGACGGCATCCTTCGCGTTTTAAAAAGTGTTGCCGTTCGACTCAACGCAATGGCCATCCAAGCGGGGAACTCTCCGAAATCGTTTGACCGTATCAGGCTAGAACTGCCAGGAATACCGACACCTGATGGCGACATGGAGCCCGTTTTTGTGGAGGCCATGGTAGCAAGGTTTGAAAATGGCGAGATGGGGCTTGTGCCTCAGGTCGAGCCTCATCGATCCGTTCGAAGCAAGCTCAACCCATAGGCCCTACCATGACAAACAGACCGGATGGATTGCGGAGCACTCTCGTCAAGTGGGACGAGTTTTGGTTCCGCGCTGCAGCCCCTTTTCCCTTGGCCATGATTCGTATCTTGATCGGGGTATTGGCGTGCTTCCAATTTTTGCAATACCTTGCTTCGGGTCCGGATTGGCTAGGTGCTCAAGGGTTCTTCGAACCTGAGACAGGACTTCATTTCATCGGGGAAGGCATTGAAGGTACCGGCAGCTTTTTCCGTTGGTCGATCTTGTATGCGCAGCCCGGGCTGGCTTCCAGCCTGGCGGCGATCGGGCTGGTCGCAAGTCTTTGCTTGATGCTGGGGCTGGGCGCTCGAATCGCCCCGTGCATTGCCTGGGTTTCTCTTTGCAATTTTCATCATCGAGCCCCCCTGCTCGTTGCCCCCGATGATCTGCTGCTTTCTGCGGCTTTGATCTACTTGATGATCGATACCGGTCGCTTGAAATGGAGCGTTCGTCCGGCGGTAGCATGGGGTGAACCAAGGGTCAGCGCCAATGTGGTGATCAGGCTGTTTCAATGCCATTTTTGGATTTGGATTGCGTTTAGTTTGACGTCCATGCTGAGCTTTCCTGTCTGGTGGAACGGACAGGCGGCATGGATTCTGATTCAAGATCGTCACGGTTGGTTGGCTTTGCCGAACGATTGGGAAAGCCCAGGGCTTGGGCTGACCCATGTTGTTGTCGCATTGCAAGGAGCCATTTTGTTTTGCATGTTACAGCCTACGTGTCATTGGCTTGGACGTTGGATGCTGTATGCTTTCTTGTTGTTCATACTATTGCTGACGGGCGACTGGATGTACGCCGCATCGTTGCTAGCCTACAGCCTAGCTATTTGGCCAATCTCATTTAAAAACACACAAGGAACTTCATGACGCGAGAGAAAAAGCCTCAGCCCGGCAATGTAAGTCGCCGCACGTTTTCAACGTCGGCATCGATTGCAACCGCAGCGGTTTTCAGCAGTTCGTTCTCGGTACCGTTTACTGGCGGCGTTTGCGATGCTGCTGAACCTGTTAGGAATCCAATTCAAAAGGAACGCAAAGTGAAGTTTTGCCTCAACACCAGCACCATTCACGGCGAAGTGATTCCCGTAATCGACCAAATTGCAATCGCTCAAAAAGCTGGTTACGACGCGATCGAACCCTGGTTGCGAGATATTGAAAAATACCTCTCCAGCGGTGGAACGATCTCGGACCTCAAAAAAAGAATCGCAGACGCTGGGCTAACAGTTGAAAGCGCCATCGGGTTCGCCAACTGGATTGTTGAAGACGACGCCGCTCGTGCGAAAGGTTTGGAGCAGGCTCGAAAAGACATGGACATCGTAACGGGTATCGGTGGCGTTCGCATTGCTGCTCCGCCTGCAGGGGCGAATGATGGTCCAGTATTGAATTTAGATCGCGTTGCCGATCGCTATCGTGCTCTTCTGGAAGTTGGAAGAGCCGCCGGTTGCGTTCCACAGTTGGAGGTCTGGGGCTTCTCCAAAAATCTTTCGAAGCTTTCGGAAGTCCTTTATGTTACCGCTGCTGCTCAACACCCCGACGCATGCGTGCTTCCCGATATTTACCACCTCTACAAAGGTGGTTCCGAGTTTCACGACTTGGCCATGCTATCCGGACGACGCATTCACGTTTTCCACATGAATGACTATCCTGACTTGCCAAGAACTACCATCAACGATGCCGATCGCGTCTATCCAGGACTCGGAGTTGCTCCGGTGTCTCAAGCCCTGAAAATGGTTATGGAAAGCGGATTTCAGGGGTCTCTTTCCCTGGAGCTTTTCAATCGTACCTATTGGCAACAAGATCCCAAAGAAGTCGCCAAAACCGGTCTCGAAAAGATGAAACTATCGGTTGCCGCAGCGACCTAAACCCGTCGAGAAAGCATCCGTTGAGACTATGGTTCAATCAAGTGCGTTCCCCTTCGAGCTGCTGCATGCCGATACGAAAACGAAGGCTCGCCGAGGCAGGCTGCGATTACCTCACGGGAACGTCGAGACCCCTGCATTTATGCCTGTCGGAACTCAAGGGACCGTCAAAGGGCTGACGATCGACCAAGTTGAAAAAACGGGCGCCCATATTCTTCTCGGCAATACCTACCACTTGTCGTTGCGACCCGGAAGCGAACTGATCGCACAGCAGGGTGGTTTGCATCGATTCATGGGCTGGGATAAACCAATCCTTACCGATAGCGGCGGCTTTCAGATCTTCTCACTTGGTGACATGAACAAGGTCACCGAAGATGGGGCTACCTTTCGATCGCATTTGAACGGCGCCAAAATTCACCTGCGGCCAGAAGATTCTATTCGAATTCAAGAAGAGCTCGGCAGCGACATCGCGATGGTTTTAGATCACGTGATCGCATTGCCTGCCTCCGATGAAGCAGCTTTGGATGCAAGCGATCGAAGCGTGCGATGGGCTCGGCGCTGCAAGGAGTCCGCAAAACGAAGCGACCAGGCAAAATTTGCTATCGTTCAAGGTGGACTCAACGCCGATTTGCGAATTCAATGCGCCGAGCAATTGATCCAAATCGGATTCGATGGCTATGCCGTGGGTGGCCTCAGTGTCGGCGAACCCCCGCCGGAAATGTACCGTGTCCTAGACATCGTCTGCCCCGTGTTACCCACGGATCAACCACGTTATCTCATGGGGGTCGGTCGACCCATCGATCTGGTAGAAGGCATCGCTCGAGGGATCGACATGTTCGATTGTGTCATGCCAACCCGCAACGGACGCAACGCGCTGGCATTTACGGCAAACGGTCCATTGCGAATGCGGAACCAAGTTCATGCACGCGATGAAAAACCCATCGAAGAAGATTGCCCATGCATCGCTTGCAATCGAAGCCGAGCAT
>JBIKLJ010000021.1:0-39349 GCA_044359895.1 Pirellula sp. | reverse complement strand
GGCCTTCCAAAATGTGCACCAAATTCCTGTTGCATCCGAAGAGTTGTTAGATTCAGAAGGTAGCGAATCTATCGGTTGGCAGAGGCGGAAATTTAATGTTCATCTGTCGCCCAAGCCCATGCCGAAAAGGGACTATTGCGGGGTCACTGGAGGTGGTCCTTGTGTCTGACAAATGTTGCTACCAAGAGTGGCCGGCTAAGGGAGTATGTGAGAATGAACAACAAGCGTTCGCTAGCTGTTGCCGTCGGCTTATTATTGACTCTAAGCAACGGCTGTCGTTCCGTTCTTCCCTCGGAACAACCAAGTCGCATTTGGGACGCTTACACGGAACAGAGGATGGGATTGTCGGGAATGAATGCTGTGTATTCGCCGTCGATTCCACGCCCAACGCGGATGGTGCGTCCGGGCCATTCTCCCGTTGGTCCTACGGTGCAATGTAGGGGGCGGTGAGACCTTGTCCTCGCTGGACGACCTTGGTCACTCCCTTGCGAGTCTCCTGAATGAGTTCCGAGAATGGGTCGCCGCTGTAGCAGACTTCGCCAAAGAAGGCGAATACATGAACTCTGGAAACCTTACTCCTGCATCGCAAATACGGTATTGGTACCTGACCTGCGTGTTTAGGTTATGAGTACCATTTCATCGATTACGAGTACGACTGAAAGCCACATTGCGCAACTTCAGAACTCGGCTTAGCGGGAATCGTTGTCCGTAACGCGGCTAGCGCCTGCGGCTCAGTTGGGGGCGTTTTGGTCTGGGGCGTCGTTTTTGACAGGTTCTTCTCCTGCGGGCGGTTCGGCAATCGGAGAGGATGGACGTGGGGTCAGCGAATTCGAGTCCGGTGGGGCTGTTGGCTGCGTCGCTTGCTGGTTGCGAGCTGCTTCCATCTTTTGGCGTTGTTCTTCGATCAAGGCTTTCACTTTGAGAAGCAGTTCGCGCTGCTGCGTGGCTTTATCGGTTTCCCCTTGTTTATCGAGCAACGCGATCAGCTTCTCTCGCGTTTGCACTCGGCCGGCTCCCTGCACCAACGCCTTTTCGTAATTCTCTATAGCCTCTTTCGTTTTGCCTGCGGCCTCAAAAATATCACCTTGGCTATCCAGAAACTCGGGAAAATCAGGAGCGATCGTGACGGCTCTTTGGATCATTTCCAAGGCTTCGGGCAACCTTGGTGTTTCCAGCAACGTAAAGATCATTGCCAAGTTGTTGATCGCAAGTGTCATATTTGGAAGCTCGGCAAGAACAACTTCGTACTGTTTGATCGCCGAATCAAAATCTTGAGTCTTGAACGCGTACTCCGCCAGTAGCAGTCTAGCCGAGAAGGACGTACCACCAACAGCGATCTGAACGCGTAACGAATCCAGCACGGCGGAATTTTTTCCTGATGTGGCGATGGACAGCATCGACAACTCTTCTTGGACTGCAATGTTGGTTGGATCCACGACGATTGCAAAGTTGAGCAGATCTAAATTGACTTTCACTTGGCCTTGAGCAGCCGCTGCTGTCTGCCGAAACTTCAAGCGGTAGGCATCGGACAATGCACGTCGCAACGCGACGGAAGTCGATCGTTGCGCAACACCCGTTTTCAGCAGGTCGATAGTTTGATCGAGCCGCCCTGTTTGTGCGAAGCCTTGGGCCGAAACAATAATGTTTTTGTCTCCTTGTTCTCCCGCAAACTTATCCTTAAGGCTCTCGTAGATTAAGTCGGCAGCGGCCCTTGCTTGGCCCACCATCCCATTCCGGTTGTAAATGGCGATTGACCCAAGCAAAACGCTTGGATCAAATTTGGCAGCGCGTTTGAGAACTTGTTCCGCTTGCGAGATCTGGTCATCGCGTTGCAACAGTTGCGCGTAAACTACTAACAAAAGTGGATTCACGTCATCACGATTCGTGCAATGCCTCAGATGGTGCTTTAGCTGTTCGGGATTGATGGGTTGGCCTTGTTGATTTCGTTGAATCATGTCCATTGCAAGCCAGGAGTGCGCCATGTCAAAACCGCTGAATCGGACGGGCGCAAGGCTTTCCATAATCTGTCGCGCTGCGGACGTTTTTCCAAACCGGGACATTTGAAGAGCAACATAATACAAGGCTTGCTTGTTGCTCTTTTCGAGCTGCAGCACTCGTCGAAACAAAAGATCGACATACTCGGCGCGTTCTATTGCCGTTCTTTTGTCCCCGATGCTTGCGGATTGTGCGTCGCCAGATTGATCCGGCTTGCTTTCTGAATTCGATGACGAGCCCGCTGGGCTGCTTTTCTCTGCCCCTGCGACGCCTGCATCGGTTTCGGCTTTCCTTGCCATTTCTTCAGCGGCGATCTTGGTTTGTTTATCCGCTTCCTCGATATACCAACGTACTTTTGATTTGTCATCGACCAGCTTTCCTACACAAACGATGGTCCCAAATCCAAACACCAACAACAGAACTGGAATCATGGTGAAGGCATATCGCCATTTCCGCGAAAAAATCCAATTTGCATACAGATCCAACAAGTCTCCGGCAACTTCAACGGGAGAGAACTTGAACCAGCCTAGCACTCGCCCCCAGAACGTTGGCGGTGCCAAGAGTAGGTCTTCGTCAACATCTTGTTGCTTGTTGTTTTTTTTGTTCATCATGGGACTACTTGATCAAACTCAATGCAGGCATGCTTTGGACTCGAATTCGCTCGAAAATGTCGAGGAAAAAGGCCTGGTACTGTTTCGATTCCTCATCGGAAATTTCACGTCCGGTTTCTAAAAACAATCGTACCCTAAAACGTCGCTGGGCTATTTCAGCAGTACGATCATTGCTAAGCATGGTAAGGAGCGTGTCACGACTTTTTTGTTCCCGAGGTAGTTCCTCACTCATTGGATTTCCGGCTTGATCGAAGAATGCGTCCCAGGAATAAGCTCGAATACCAAAGCTGTTCCGCATACTGACCTGTTCTAATGTCCAAGGTCCTGGAGCATCCCTGGTTTCCTTAGCGGCGTTTTCAATTTCCCAGCCCGAAATCTTGTACGCGTCTACCATTGACGTCCAGCTCGCGAATGGAAAATCAAGCGAAACCACGAACTGTGTTTCCCCTGCATTGTATTGCCATAAGTGAGTATAGAGTCCTTTGTTCTTGTTCGCATCTTGAGTGTTGCTCGAAAAATTAGCTAACTTCAGTGGTCCGAACTGCTCCGGCAAGGCTGATTTACTAGGAAACGCATCAACCACATTTTGACTGAGCATCGCATCCTGAGATTGCGGTTGAGGTCGGACGAAAAGAACCCACAAGCACAGTACGCCCAAGACTAAACTTGCCGAGCTGGAAAGATAAAGACTCCATTGCCATGGAAAGCAGGGACTGGTCGGAATATCTTCTTTCTTATTCTGAGACTTGGGCCAGGTCACCCATTCCTCATAGACCGCGGTTAGCCCCAGCAAAGATTTTTTCGACTTGATGGGGGCGAGAGCTTCCGTGAGTGAAGCGCTGGTTAAGAGGATACAAAGTATGGACATCAAAAATGTCAGAAGGCTAACTACGATTGCGTAGATACCGCTAGTTGCATCGATCGTCAACGAGTGGAAGAGAAATGCGACAATCAAGAGCTTAACGCAGCCAAAAAAGAATGACCAGAAAAAGCTGCTGACGACGACCAGCATGGCGACCATAGCAGGCTTGCGTTGATAAACGGTCCATAAAATGGCAAAGGCGGCTAAAGCAAAGCAGCTGCCTGCATCCGACAGCACCTCGACCAAATTCAATTGCTTGCCTTCGATTCTTAGAAGGTTGTACTCCAGCACATTTGGAAACTGAACCGCTTCCAGAAAGGCGCTCGTTGCAGCCCCACAGAGACGTCCAAGAAACGCCTGAAATCGGAAGCTCAGGGCTAGCGGCAGAGGTACAGTGATAACCAGCAAGGACATGATGGCCATGACTCGTGTCCACGGCGTCGTTCCAAAGGCTCCAAGGGCCCATCCTAAGGACAACAGTACCAGCGCCAAATGGGCGCGAATTGGAGAAACCAAAACCATTCCCCATAGTCCAATCGCAGCCCCTATAAGGCAAACACCGATTGCAATCCGGGCGCGCGCCGGACTAGGCATCCGCCATTGGCAAGTTGTGAATAGAAAGCCAAATCCCAAAACAATAGAAATAGGAAAGAACCGAAACGAGGTTTGGTTCCAAAGTTCTCGAGTTGCAACGAATAAGAGCGGCATCAATGCCGCGGCAGGAAGAATGAAACCAAACAGAGTGAACAAGGTAAGCTTCAGCCCCGATGGGGTAGAGGCTGAAGGTGCGGTACTCGGATGTTTACTAAGGGAATCAAGGTCTTGACTGGTCTCTTGAGCCAAGGGGGAATCCTCCCCATCCTTTGTGGATTGCCCTGTTTCTTCGTTCAACAAGTTTCCATCCGAACTCATAAAAATACCGCACTACCCGCGTTTGAACATCGATTTTAAGCCAATCATAATCGCTGAGCAAATTCTGTTAACTCGGATCCTGACCTATTCCCCCAAAATTAACTGGAAGCTTTTGTAGGACGGCGCTTTAACGACTCTAACGATTGCAATTGTTGTTCTATCAAAAGCTGTTCGGAATCCGTCAATGCTTTTCGCCCGCCGTACCGCAGTTCGTAGTACAAATGCGACAGCAATTGCGAGTCGATCGAGACTGGCAAACGATTGAGCTTGCCGGCCGCTAGCTCGAAGAACTCTTGGGGGGTTTGATCCGTTTTGCGTTCGATTCCTAGGCGACAAAGTGCTTTGATCAACCGTTCATAAAAGACAACTTTCGAGAACTGCCTGGAGTTTCTTGAACCTTGAGCCCCACGAAAAGACCATCTTGGGAACAACCATGAAACGACCTTAGGGGCAAAAATCCAAAGCAGGATCAGAGTAAAAAACAGAGCGAGAAATTGCCAGGAAAACCATTGATCCGGCGAGAGAAATCCGCCGACGAAGCGATTCGATTTCATCCGTTGAAACATCGCCTGTAATTCCAACCAAAAGGAGGAATAGGTACCCGTCGAGGACTCTCCAAAGATGGAAAACATTTTGCTTTGTTTGGACTTGTCCATATTCAAGACCATTTCATTCCAAAGATCTTGCATTGCGTCAAACGCTTGACCCGAAGATGATCGCAACATTCCCCCCGCGTTGGAGCCTTCGCCAGCAGGAGTTGGGTCGAGCCGAACCCATGCGCCATTTTTTATCCAGCTGGGTACCGAAGGAAATCTCTTCTTTAGCACATCCACGGGGAAATAAGCTTCTACCCAAACGTGAGCGTGGTTTTGTTGCACCAGAAAATACTCACCGACCTCATTGTATTCGTTCGGTCGGAATCCCACGACCAATCGAGAGGGTATCTCGAGCGACCGCAGCAGCAACGCCAGCGACGACGCAAAGTACTGACAATGCCCCTTCCGTTTGTTGATCAAGAAATCGGCAATAGGATCCAGACGCTTATCAATTTGTCCTGTCAATGAAAGCGTGTAGGTGTAGTCCGTTCCGCTAGCAAGGTAATCGTTGAGTACCATGGCTTGCGATAGTTTGTCTTCGTTGGAGACATTGCGTTCCCGAAGCCAACGATCTCGTAACGGCACGATAGACATCAGGGAGCTTGGGAATTCCAAGAGTTGCATGTAAGCATCTTCATTGTATTCCACTTGCCCTGAAAAAGACCTTTCGCGAACGTCGCGAACACTATCTTCCCACTCCGGCAAGAATATAGATTCTATTCGGTCCCTGAAAGCATACGTCGGAAAAGTGAACCTACGTTTGTAGTTCGAGCTCCTAGCGGATTGAGAGGTGTCCACAACAAACCAGTCACGATAGGCAACGCGGAAGTCGGAATCGGTCGCACGCGACAATGGGGCGATGACGGGAACAAAAGTCCCCAGTCCGTTCTTTTCGACGATGTCAACCATGACGCGATCCATGGTCTTGGCCATCGCTTCGACCATTCCAAGTTGAGTAGGAAGATTTTGAATTGCCCTTCGGTCCAAAGTCAGCGATGCTTCGCCCGATTGCCAAACCCCTCGTCCCGGGCCATCGAAATATCGACGCGAAACAGTCATTCGGATATAAGGAGGCATGCTGGGACGATAGTTCTCGTTTGTTTCTGCATCCCGCATGGACAATCGAAAAACGGGCGCTTCGTTTTGAAGTAAATCGCCTACATGTTGCAGCGAAATCTGATCGCTAAAACCAACCTTCGAAGCTGTGGAAACGGCCCCCTCGTAAGTGCTGAGATTCATTCGAGGCAAGGAATAAAAATACACAATCGCAAAAAGAAGGATCGTGAAGGAAAGAGGCAAAACACCTACGATCCAATTCAGCGGTGAGAAATACTCAGAGCGTTGCCTAACGTTCCAGCCCGAATTCGCGACAGCGGATAACGAAACCCCCGAGCTTCGGGTCGAAACCAATTGCTCTTTTCCAAGCCAATGCAAGAGTCGAGCCCATCCACTGTTGGACTCGGTGAGGGATTCGAGATGCCGCATTTGAGATGCATACAGGGCTAACGCGATCAAGGCCGAACAGCCCACCGTCATCACCGGCACCATCAAGATTCCAAAAAGAACATTGTCGTTGACCAAAGCCGCAACGACTAATTCAAGCAGTAAGAACACGCCCCATTGTTCGAACACACGTTTTGATTTTCGTTGAAACAGGAGCGGCAGTTGCACGTAGACCAAGAGATTCCCTACGGCCAAAATCTGATTGGAGGATGAGTCGCTCAGAAATCCATAGATGGCAATTGCGGCGCCAGCCAACATACCCAAGTAAACAAACCACTTTGGAAAAACAATCCATTCGAAGCGATCTGTGAAAAACGCCCCCAAGACGGCGCAAAAGAGCACCAAAAGAGAAAGATTCCAGGATCCGTGCCCTAACCCAATCATGCCCGCAATCATGACGGCAATCATTGAGAAATAAAGCGTTAGTCGGTGGGAGTTGATGTCGTATGCCATTCCCAAATTCTAGCCGATTTCGAACGCAAGTGAGTCTACTTGCCATCGATCTCCGCAATCAAATCGTCGATTCCAATCCCATATTTTTCCAAGACCGAAGCCAGAATGCCTCCCACATGCTCGCAACGTCCTCGTCGGACAGAACTGGACTGTCGGATGGACGGGACGGTTACTGGCTTTCGTGTAGAAGGTCGGACGACGCGACGAACCGTTTGTGTGTTGGATTCAACTCTTGCAGTTTCAAAACTACAGATTTTATTTGTTCTGTCATACTCTTGCGAGCATTCGGTTCCAAGGTCGGACGAATCCGACAAATCCCAGGAAAACGACTGTTGAACATAAATGGGTTGACGGGATGTGGTGGTGGCCATGAGTGGGTCTCGCAATCCTATTCCTAGTTTCTTGAGCCTGGAAAACAACCAAGCCCTTTCGTTGCCTACTAGGATCGCGACCCGCGTGACACGTCTGGTCCATCCAAAAATAATTTTCGATTTTGATGCTCCTTTGGGACGGAATACCATGTCCGAATCAGCCGCTAAACGAGCATCCGAAGCAGCATCAGAAACTCGCTGGGAAAACCCGGACCTGATTTCACCAATGCAATCCTTCGAAAAAGAATGGTTACAATCGGACGGACGTTTCAATCTCAACGTTCAACGTCCCTATTTTTTAACTTGGGTCCAGCCTCCACCAACTTCGGCGAAAATTCATGATGCAACAAGCCAAAAAAGGGCTCTCGGTTTCTACCTTTCGAATCCTTGGTTTCCTGTCGATGCTGGCATGGTGGAGTAGCCATCCAAGCATGGCATTTGACCGACCGAACGTCGTCTTGATCGTGTCGGACGATCACGCTTGGACCGACTATGGGTTCATGGGGCACCCCACGATTCAAACTCCGAATATCGACCAGTTGGCTAGCAACAGCTTGGTTTTCCGACGTGGGTATGTCACCAGCAGCCTGTGCTGCCCCAGCCTTGCAAGCATCATCACAGGAAGATACCCGCATCAACATAAGGTTACGTCGAACGATCCACCTATTCCGCCGGGGATGAACGATCGCGATTTTTATGGTTCGCAATCATTCGCTCAAGGTCGCGAGACGATGACGCAACAACTGGCGGCCGCCAATACGCTACCTGACATTCTTAAAAAGTTCGAATACCGAAGCTTGCAGACTGGGAAATGGTGGCAAGGCCACTTCTCTCGCGGTGGCTTCACCGATGGAATGACCCAAGGGGGAAGGCATGGCGATGAAGGCCTTTCCATTGGTAGAAAGACGATGGAACCGATCAACTCTTTTTTGGATTCTTGCAAAGCGAGTCAGCAACCCTTTTTGGTTTGGTACGCACCGTTGATGCCGCATGACCCTCACACTCCACCCGATCGCTTGCTTCAAAAGTACGTCAAACAAACTGACTCGATTCATATCGCTCGGTATTGGGCCATGGTGGAGTGGTTCGACGAAACCGTTGGGCAACTGATGGCAAGCCTGAAGCAGCGCGACTTAGCAGACAACACCATCGTTATCTATATTGCTGACAATGGTTGGATTCAGAAGCCCGACGGCCCACGATACGCTCCCAAGTCGAAGCAATCTCCATTTGATGGCGGGCTACGAACACCGATCATGATTCACTGGCCGGCTAAGATCGCACCCAAGATGTCCAACAGTTTGGCTCAGTCGATCGATCTGGTTCCAACCATTCGACATGCTTTGGGCCTGCCGGTGGATGACTCCCTTCCAGGGATCAACTTGTTGGATGAAGCGGCTGTTGAGTCCAGAAAGGCCATCTATGGAAATTGCTTCACCCACAACTCGAGGGATTTGGAGACGCCAGGCAAAAGCCTGCGATGGCGATGGATGATTGAAGGCAATCAAAAGTTGATTGTTCCCAGCGAAACCAATGAACCGAACGATTCTGTCGCTCTCTTCGAATTGGATATCGATCCCAACGAGACTCGCAATACGGCTTTGGAAAATCCGACCCGAGTTCAAGAGCTCCGCTCCCAACTGGATGCATGGTGGAAACCAGAAGACTTGTGAATTCTTGGCAAGCAACTTAGCGATGCCGATTCCTATGATTCCATTCTGCCGCTGGAAGACTTACATTGTTGCTAGATCGATGACACAGTAGTTGCCGTATTACAGTACGTTCATTTGGCTCGGAATCCCGTTGGGATTGAGCATCTTGTAGGCAAGCCTGAGAGCCTCGATAGGGCTGGGTAAATGCGATATCACTTGGACCATGGAAATGCAGTCGTAAGACTCTTTCGCCCATGCAGGAGAGTCTTCAAAACCCCCATGATGAAGGTCCAAGCCACGCTCTTGCCCGTGCTGGACCATAGAAAGGTTCGGCTCAATCCCGGTCGCGGCCCAATCTTGATTGAGCCAGCGGTAAAGCTAGCGAATTGCGTTGTTAAGTCACAATTCAACTATTGGGTCTCAGTAACACTATTGCTTGTTATTCAAGATTGTCTTTATACTCCTGCGGCCTGAGCAGGCCTGCGCGATGGATGCGCGCTGGGTGACTTCTTTTCAGTGGTTGCCGATACCATTCAAGGACGAATGAAATGAAAACACTACCAATATTGTTGATTGCATTTGCGTTCGTGTTTGCATGGACTTCATTCGCTCAAACTCAACCGCCCAACAGCAACAGCTTCCAGCCATACACTCCTCCGGTCGTTGGAGGATTGCCGCCGAACGCAAAAAATTTGGAGCAGCCTGTTTTCGTTGCCGACCGAGGAACAGGCAGCATGCCCCCCGAAGTCTCGGATTACAGCATGCCGAGCGCGGAAGACATGGGTTTTGACGAATCCAGCGTTGTGCCGGCGATTCAGGACATGGCCATATTTCAACCCGGCACTTTGATTGCAGTCGTTGGGGAAGAACCCATTACGATCGGCGATCTTGTTTCACCTGAAAAAGTCACGCCAGAGATTCTTGCCAATCCGCAGTTTGAAATGATGCTTCGCAAGTGGATTGTGGAAACCATTGACCGCAAGGCGATGGCGCAACGATTCGTCAATGACAAAGTCAGCGGCAAGCCGCTGAAAGAACGAGCCCAAGCGAGAAAGCAGATTGAGCTTCAAACGACCAAGATTTTTTACCAAAAAGTGGTTCCAGCCCAAAAAGAAAAAATGAACTGCGTCTCCGACCTTGAGCTTGAGGAGAAACTAGCGGCCATGGGCAAGTCGTTATGGTCGTTGAAACGCGAGTTTTCGGAATCGACGTGGGCTGGCGAGCATATGCGTGAAAGCGTTCAAGAAAAGCCATTGGTCGAACTGAGCGAGATGCAGGACTATTACAACGACAATCTAGAATCTTTCAAGCGGCCCGCCAAAGCACGCTACCAAATCATGTCAGCTGTCTTCACAAAGTATCCAAGCCGTGAAGCAGCTTATCAAGCGATTGTCGAAATGTGGAACGATGTCTTCGTTGGTGGTGCACCTTTTGACGCCGTCGCGAAACGCAAGTCGACGGGCTTCCATGCTTCCGAAGGGGGACTGTTCGACTGGACCACTCAGGCTGCACTGAAAAGCAAAGTGATCGATAAAGCTCTGTTTGAGAACCCAGTTCGAGGTCTCAGTCAGATTCTTGAAGATAGCGATGGTTTTCATTTTATCGAAGTGCTCGAACGAAAGAACGCAGCTGTTCAGTCGTTTCAGGATTCTCAGGTGGAGATTCGAAAAACGCTCGCCGATGCCAAAGCCAAAAAACAAAAAACGGACTTCATCAAAAAGGTGCGGGAAACAACACCTGTTTGGACGAAATGGCCTTCCGACATTCCGGGCTCCAAGGATCTAACCGAATACCTGCAATAGGACAGAATGGCTTGTGGGAATGAGGATACTGAACGTCAGCCCTTTCGACCGAGGGAACCTGTGCTGCGGATTTCTTTCCAAGGGCTTGGTCGACAAGGCCCAACAAGAACCTAAGGCAACATGTCTGACAACTTGGCTTGCGCGAACTTTGGTCTGCGCGTTGCTGCTGTTCTTTAGCACCTGCTTCCTTGGAAATGCGGACGCAGCGGGCGGCGGTCGCATGGCAGACGGAGAATTGCATGCATGCCAAGCAGTCACGGTGGATCAAGCGTGGGCGGTCGGTGATCGTGGTTTGATTCTGGCCACCAATGATGCCGGCAAGACCTGGACCATTCAAAACCAGCGTTCGGATATGGTGTTGCATGCGCTACACTTTACGAACCTCTTGCAAGGATGGATTGTTGGCGGCACGATCGATCCGAACACGGGCAGAAGTTCAGGAACCGTTCTAGCAACCACGGATGGCGGAACGACTTGGCAGACCAGCGTTTCGAATTTACCTCGATTGATTGGTATGCAGTATCTTGGGCCCGATCATCTACTTGCTTGGGGGGATTGGTCGAACCTTTATCAATCTTCGCTGTTTGAATCGATGGACGGCGGAAAGTCTTGGTCCTCCAGGCCGGTGCCATGCAGCCACATTCAAGCCGCAGCCGCAGACGTGAACGGAACATTGGTTCTGGTCGATCGGACCGGTCGAGGGTATCGAACGGGCGACGGGACGAATTTTCAACCCCTGTCACTTCCGCTAAGCCCGCTGGAGCCGATACGTTTCTGCAAATGGATCGAAGGGGTTTGGTGGTTGGGTGGGGACGCGGGGCATCTGTACCGATCCCAAGATGGAGCCGCATGGAAAAAGTGCATGCTTCCCGGAATTGCTTCCGACCATCAGTGGCTTTCGCTTCGTGACATCGCCGTCATTGGAAAAAAAGGGTGGGTTGTTGGGAATCCTGGTAACGTGATTTGGACAACCGAAGACCAAGGGGACACTTGGTCGGTTCGCAAAACAGACAGCGCGACCATGAACCGCGCCGTATCTGCCTTGAATGCGGACGTTCTCATGACGTGCGGCTCCTTTGCCTCCATCCGAGCAAGTCGCAATGGCGGTAAGGCATGGTGGCCGCTGCATCAATCGGGTTCTCGTGCCAGTGTTCTGAACATCGCCAGCACCAGCTCGAGCATCGCATGGGACTTGTTAGCTCAAGTCGCATTCGAGCTGCGACGAACGACTTCCATCGTGGTCATTCACGACCAACTTTATGAGAAGCGAATGGGACTGGCGCCCGACTTGGAAAGCCGTGTCGCGATTGCCGGTTCCTCGATCAGCGCATCGCCGGTTCGCATGATGCCCCAGTTTCCCGTGGGGAACATCCTTTCTGGGGTGCGAGCCATGGACGTCAACTACTATGCGGCAAGAATTTCCACCGAAGCGGAGCAAGCGAGTTCCGCCATGCTTCGCGCGTTGGTATTCGAGCTTAGAACGTTGCGACCTGACGTTTTGGTCACCGATTGTTCCGAAACAGGAATGGAGCTAGAAAGACTTTCGAGCAATGCGATCGACGCCTCGGTTCGGCTCGCAGCGGATCCGCATTTTCGATTGTTTTCGGAAGCTAGCGGTATCCCTGAGGATGCTTGGCAACCGCAGCGCACCATTGTGCGTGGCACGCGAGCTGGGCTGGTTTATTCCCAGGCAATGCTCTTCAAATCGACAGGCGTTGCGTTGGGGCAAATTCTGTTAGGGATCCATCGCATTCTTGATCTCAAGCCCATTCAGGATGAACCATCCGCGAAAATTGCATATCGATTTTTAGGGGCCAAGAGCGGGGCCATGCGAGATCCATTGGAAGGTGTCTTGAACGATCCAGCAACCCAATTGAACGAACGCCCTAAACCGTCCGTGAGACTGGCAGCTTTGATAGCTACTTGCCAACTGTACGATTACAAACAAATTTTCCAGACAGAATCGAGTAGCAAGTTCACCACCGATCGAGTCTGGGAGGGCAAAATCAAGGGGATCGCCAAGGACGCATCGTCTCAATCGGTCTGCCCTGCCTTGTTAGAAATCGCAATCCAAAGTCGACGCGAAGGAGATTGGCAACGCTGGCAAATCGCGTTGGATTTGGCGTTGTCGATGTCACCGAATAAAGACGTAACGGAATCGATCTTGGCCGAGCTTATGTCGTATCTTGGAAGCGCTGAAGTGCAGCAAGTGGTTGCAGGTCAGATTCGGGCATTCGAAGATCACTTATCGCAAGACAAAAGCGACAGTATCGTCAATGTGCAACAAGCATCTCCCTTTGCTAGATCGGAAAACGAGAGCGATGCGGTCAAAACGGTTTCGTTCCATGGTGCAGTAAAACGAGTCCCCATCGCGACGGACCGAAGCCTCAACGAGTTCGTTCGTTTGTTAGGACAATGGCCCAGCGATCTCCATGAACGTCGAGCTGAACCCTCTTGGGGTTGGCTCATTGCATCGCGATATCGCGCCATGCAAATGTTACGCGACGGCTCCATTCAAGGAGTGAATCTGGAGCGAAGTCCAGCGACATTTTGGCCTTTGGTGCCGCCGCATCTTATGGCATGGAACCATGTTGCGGAAACAGAACGGAACATACAAAGGTCGCGAGAGCAGCACGCCCGCACCATCCGTTCCGCAGAAGGCCCCGATACTCAGCGAGCAACCACTCAGCGAACGAGCTCCGATGTTCCAGGCATTCCACCTTGGAGCTGGACCAATCAACGACCCTTCTTAGATGGAAATGACGATGAGACATTTTGGGAAAATGCAACCGTCATTGCCTTAAGAGATCCGTGGATTCCATCGCAAGAAGCGACAACAACCATTCGCTTGGCTCGCGATTCTGAATTCTTGTACATCTTTAGCCGGTCACCCTTTTTAGACAGAACAGGCAAGGCGGTTCCTTCCAGTCAAAACATGGCTGTTCATACCAAGCTTACCGATCAAGCTCGAAAATCAACGGACAATGTCCGAGCAGGGCATGATCAGGTCCGACTTCGATTGGATATCGATCGCGATTACGCCACTTGGTTCGAGCTTGGATGGACTTCGACAGGGGAAAAATCAGAGAGCTGCAACGACATGGACTTTTGGAACCCTACATGGTTCGTTGCGACGCTTCAAGAAGATCAGGCGTGGACCACCGAGATCGCGATTCCGTTGGCGGAGCTTGTCGGCGTGAACAAGAATCAATCGTCCAGTCAGGACTGGGGGACCGAGGTTTGGGCGATCGATGCCATACGGAGTATCCCATCCATTGGCATCCATACGACCACCCAGTCCATTTCCGACCGCTTTTCGGACGAAGAATGGCTTTTTATCAACATGGCTCCTCCGATTAGTTCGCCCTGAAATTGCCCAGGTTTTCACGAAACAGGTCTTGCCGAGCTGACAAGCTAGGCCCCTATGCCTGTTTGCGATAATGCCTTATTCGTGCTAAGTTAAGGGGACTAATCCAAAGCAGGCGCCCCTTCTCACGATCCGATGGTTGTCCGGAGTTCTTTTGCTTCCTAGCGGACGATCGCTCTGGCGTTCGGACGTTCTAGCACATCGTCGCTGCCGGATACTATTTTCCATGTTCTAAAAGAAGCCACGCCTTGAAAGTACCCAAGAGTATTCAGCCGCTGATCGATGACGGACTCGTTGACGAGGTTCTACGTTCGCTCATGAGTGGCAAAGAGGCCCAAGTTTTTCTGGTGCGTTGCGGCCAAGAGATTTGCTGCGCCAAGGTATATAAAGACGTGGCGGATCGCAGTTTTAAGAAAGCGGTTCAGTATCAGGAAGGTCGCAAGATTCGAAACAGCCGGCGACAAAGAGCCATGGAGAAGCGATCGAAGTTCGGTAGGGATCAACAAGAAGAGGTTTGGCAAAGGGCTGAAGTCGACGCGTTGTTCCAGCTTGCCGCAGCAGGAGTTCGCGTTCCCAAGCCCTACGGATTGTTCGGCGGCGTGTTGTTGATGGAACTGATTGTCGGGGCGGACGGTGACGTGGCACCGCGACTAAATGATATCTCCATGTCGGCGGAACAAGCGATCAAAGACCATGCAACTGTGATGAACTATATCTTGCGCATGATGTGTGTCGGGTTGATTCATGGGGATCTATCGGAATTCAATGTCCTTCAGGATGCTCATGGGCCTGTTATTATTGACTTGCCACAAGTTGTAAATGCCGCAGCCAATAACAGCGCCAAAAGCATGCTCCAGCGAGATGTCGAAAACATCACTCAGTACTACGCCCGATTCGCTCCGGCGCTAGAGCATACGCATTACGCGGAAGAGATTTGGGAATTGCATGAAAAAGGCGAACTTCAGCCCGATTTCAAACTAACGGGTATGTTCGATTTTCCAACGGAAGCCGCTGACGTGGATGCTGTTTTGCATTTGATCGATATGGCGTATGAGGAAGAGCAAGAACGACAGGAACGATTGCGCAACAACTGATACGTGCTATCGAATGGCCTGAGCCCTTGTGCTCGCGAAGTTTGTTTCAAGCCAGGCTACTGTTGAAAGCCAGGTTGCTGTTGAAAGCCAGGTTGCTGTTGCCAGGCTTAGATCAGCCCTGCCCATTTGCGTCCGATCCAGAAAGTGGCAAGGGCTGTGACCATCAAGCCGATGGTCCATGGATGAGCCCAAAGCTGGAACCGACGCAATAACGAAGGCGCGGGTGGGATGTTCCGCATGACCGACCCCATCGCATCGGGATCGGTAAGCGACAGGACTTTCCCATTGGTGGCTCGGGCTAATTCTTCGAGGACTTTAGGACGAGCGGCAAGACCGATCCGTTCACGCGATGTGCCTTGAACAAAAAAGCTTGTCTCTAATGTTGCCTCGGTTTGCTTGCAGGTCAAAACCACGGAATGGGAACCGGGCTCGTCGACGGCATATCGGCCTTCGAACGATCCCCAGCTATCCGCGCCCGCGCTAGCGAGACGAATGGTTTTGAATTTGCCCGATGGGGCCGTGATTCGAACGGCAACATCACCGGCCACCAAAGGCTCGCCGGACTTCTCCATCACATTGGCTCGCAAGGCCAATGTTTGGCCAAGCGTTGGCTGGTCAGGAGAAAAATAGAATCGCATGGTCTCCCCTTTTGCCATATTGCGTTGGTAAGCCATCCAGCGAACGACTTGTCCCCAGAAGCGGTAATGGTACTTGTCTTCGACCCCACGTCGCCAACGCCATGCACCTTCCGTCCCCATGAACAGAACTTTTCCAGCTCCAAATGTCTTGGTTACGATCAACGGAATTCGGCCAAATTCGTTGCTCGACTCGCTGTGCACACAAAGAACTTCCGAACCAGCTTTCGCTTTGACCACGGGGGCATACCATTGAAAGCCAGGTAAATTGGACCACGCCTCGAGATTATCGTCTTGAGTATCTGCAAGCTTGGTCAGAAGGCTGCGTCGACCGGCCTCGGTCAAATCAAACTTCATCGGGGTTTTTGAACCGATGCCGCTGGGTTGTGCCGAATCCAAAACAACGGGAAAGAGCGGCTCCAAGTCGGTTTCAACCAAGGTGTTTTGGCGCCCTTGCCATCCAGGCATCAGCACCAACCCACTTGCTTGGTACTCAATCAACCCACGAAGCAGTTTGCATTGTTCCGCCGTCAGTTGATTATCCTCCAGTCCAACGTCTCCCAAGAAGACGACATCGTACTGCGAAAGCTCATCAGGCGTGTTGGGAAATTCCTTGATGTAATCTCGATTGCCACCGCCCACTTTGCCAAGGGTCGGATGAAACAAGAGACATGAAACATCAACTCCCGGATCGCGTGACAGAGCGTTTCGAAGGTAGCGATACTCCCACCGTGGATATCCTTCGATCACCAATACTTTGAGCCTTTCAGTTCGAATCACGATCGGGGTCGACATGGTGTTGTTCGTAGCGATCAGTTCTTCCGGATGCGTCGGGACGTCCACGGTTAGGGTGAATTCCCCTTCGGTCTTTGGGACCCAGTTGACGAAGTCGGTGGTACGCGACATGGCGGCAATGCGAACTTCTTTGGTGAGCCGCTCTCCATCGGAACTGGTGACAACCACATTGGCAACATGATCGCGAGGCATCGCAGATTCGATTACAAAAGGGATTCGAACCGCCTTGTTGGTAATACCGAACGTCGGTGTATCCACACTCAGAAGTTCGATATCAGGAAGACGGTTGGATGCGCCAACGGGAACGGCCAAAATCGGTATTCCTTGAGATCGATATCGCATGGCAGCCGTCATAGGGGAGGAGCCTTGGTTCCAGTCGCCATCGGACATTAAAACAACACCGGCGATCTGTCGCTTGGAATCGAGCGCAGTGGATAAGGCAGCATTCAAGTCGGTGCCTGCGTCTGAACCTTCCAAAGGAAACTTCGTGATCTGAACTTCCATTCCACTGGATAGGGCACTCCATTTCTCCGCATCCAACATGGGTGCTATCGCATCTGCACGCGAGCGGACATCGTTGCGTCCGTCTGGGGAGGCAAACACAGCGTCTTTGGTCTGCATGCTTTGCGAGGCATCCGCCAGAAGCATCAAGACAGGCTTTTCTTCGGATTGAAATTCTTGAACCCATTCAGGCTGGTTCAGTAAAAGAGCTCCGAAGGCTACGATTCCGCATCGCAATAGCTCCAGCCACAAAACAGGCCGGAGATATCCGCTTCGACGCCAAGCCAAATAGGAAAGAGCGATCGTGGCAATGCAAACCAAAATCGACAGCGTCACGAGCCATGGTTCAGTCGAAAAGGTGAAGTTTTGTTTAGCTACCTGCATCGCACCATAATAGCCTAAGAAAAGGGAGCGTGCAGGCCCTTTCCTATTGCTGCCGTTAACTCCATAATCTGGCATCGAATTTGTCTAGATGCCGAATTTACAGGACCAGGAGCCGTAGCCGATCATGATTATGCGGGAAGAATTACGTTGGAAGGAGCTCGCCGCTAGGCCGTTCCGAGCCTGTTTTGCGATGCTGATCACCGGGTTTGCGATGTTCGCTTTTGCCCCACAAACACGTGCCGAGACCGGTGACGAGCTCATTCAGAAGCTTCGAACCGTCGAGGCGAACGACAAAAGCAATCAAATGTCGGCCAAAGTCGCCAAGCAAATTCGGGCGCAGAAGGACGTGAAGCTCCTGTCGGTGCTCAACGCCATGAATGGAGCCACTCCTTTGGGACGAAACTGGCTGCTCGGTGTGGCGAACTCGATTTATCAACAGTCGGGAGCCACCCAAACTGCAGAATTGAAGGCCTTCCTCGCTGACACCGCTCAAAATGATGAAGCCCGGTACACCGTTTTTCATTGGTTGAGCAAAAACGACGAAGCCATGCGAAAGTCCATGCTTGCCAGTATGCGAGAGGACCCAAGCCAAGAGCTTCGCTTTTTGGCAGTGAAAGATGCGATCGATGCAAAGCCTAGCACTCCGGAGCTGGAATCCTTGCTGCAAGCAGCCCGCCATCCCGAACAAGTCACCGGCATTATTGAAAGCCTGAAGGAAGCCGGGGTTGTAGTTGATCAAGCCAAGCATTTTGGTTTCTTGATGGACTGGAAGTTGATCGGCCCTTTCGATCATGTTGGCACCGCCAACTTTGACAAAGTTTTCCCTGTGGAAGCGGACGCGATCGCTCAGAGTGAAAAGGCCGAGTACGACGGCAAAAATGGAAAAGTGAGTTGGATCAGCAAGAGCACGGAAAACGTTCAAGGAGAACTGGATCTGGCCGAAATTTTTTCTAACGAAAAGGGCTGCATCGTCTATGCCCTGGCGGAATTTGATTCGGCCACCGAGACGGAAGCGGAACTTCGACTGGGATGCATCAACGGAAATAAAGCATGGCTCAATGGAAAGCTGATTACGTCCAACGAGGTCTATCACACTTCCATGCAAATCGATCAGTATGTAGAACGTGTCGCGCTCAAGGCAGGCAAGAACCGTATCTTACTGAAGCTGTGCCAGAACGAGCAAAAAGAGCAATGGGCTCAGAGATTTGCATTCCAATTACGAGTCTCCGATTTCACCGGCAAAGCCATTTTGGCCAAAGGAAGATAAGATCATGTTTTCAATGAATCAACGATTTTTTCATCGGACGCTTGGAGCGATGCTGGGCCTAGGGATTGCTTCCGGTTTTTCCGATGCACGGGCCTACGAAGATTGGCCTCAGTTCCGCGGCCTAAATGCATCCAGCGTCTCCAACGATTCCAAACTTCCTGTCGAATTTGGAGGCGAATCCAAAAGCAACATCGCTTGGCAAACCAAGCTACCGGGACGAAGTGTTGGCGGAGCGATTGTGGTTGGGGACCAAGTGATCACTACCAGCAGCAGTGGCATGGACCAACGTCGTTTGCATCTGATCAGCTTGAATCAGCAAGATGGTTCCATTCGCTGGCAACAAGAATTGGTCGCTCGTGGGCGTCCCTTTTGCCACCCGACCAGTGCCAACGCAGCTCCGACACCTGCTTCCGACGGCAAGAATGTCTACGCGTTTTACAGCTCCAACGATCTTGCTTGTGTCGATCTGGAAGGAAATTTGGTTTGGTACCGATCCTTGTCGACCGACTTCCCCAAAGCGGGAAATGACGTTGGTATGAGCAGCTCACCATTAATAGTCGATGGTGTCTGTATCGTCCAAGTGGAATGCCAAGGGGATTCGTTCGCAGCAGGCCTCAGCTGCGAAGATGGATCTATACTGTGGAAGAGAGAACGACCCAAGCAAGCCAATTGGGCGTCCCCTGTCGCAATTCAAAACCCCGCCAAAGAAAACATGGTGGTGATGCAGTCCCGCGAGAATCTGGTGGCCTTGGATCCGAAATCTGGCAAAGAACTTTGGGCTATGGATATGCCCTGCTCCTCGATCCCTTCGGCGATGGCTGTGGATGGTCGGTTGCTTGTTCCCGCTTCAGGCATCACCGCGTTGGACTTGAGCAGCGTTGGCGCTTCACCAAGCAAACTGTGGGACAACAACAAGCTCAGCGCAAACGCTTGCTCCCCGCTGGTCGTTGGGTCACGTATCTACACGATTAGCCGAACAGTCTTGGCATGTGCGGATATCTATTCGGGTGAACTGAAATGGCAGGCTCGATTGGCCGATGCCAAAAGCATTTGGTCTTCCCCCGTGGTTGCAAATAACTTGCTGTATATTTTCACCGAAGAAGGCAAGTGCTTGGTCGTACGACTTGGCGATGAAAAAGGAGAAGTGGTCGCAACCAACGATATGGGGGAAAGCGTCCTTGGCTCGCCAGCGATCTCCGGGAACGCCATGTACGTTCGCGGAGTATCCAGCCTTTGGAAGATCGCTGAAAAGTGATTTCTCATCCATCGCACCCAACTTCGGTTTCTTTTGATCCAGCCATGGCTCCCGTGGCTGGATGCGTAAAAGTTCCTGGTTCCAAAAGCATCACCAATCGAGCGCTCATTTGCGCCGCAATGGCAACAGGAAGAACACGGCTCACGGGTGTGCTGGACAGCGAAGATACTCGCGTCATGGTGGAAGCGTGGCAGGTGCTGGGGCTGGATATTCATTGGGACAAAACAGCCTGCATTTTGGATATCCACGGATGCAGTGGCAAGCCCCCTCAACCCGAGGGTGACTTGCACATCGCAAACAGCGGCACGACAGTTCGGTTTCTGACCGCGGCACTAGCAGCCACCCACGGAACCTACACCCTGGACGGCGTGGCACGCATGCGGCAGCGGCCGATTGGGGATCTGCTGTCTGGTCTGCAAGGTCTTGGTGCGAATGTCGTCAGCACCAACCTGGAAAACCCAAATTGTCCTCCCGTTCGTATTGTTGCAACAGGACTAACAGGGGGTGTCACGGAGGTTGCTGGAGATGTTTCAAGCCAATTCTTGAGCGGCCTGATGATGGCGGCTCCCTATGCAACCATTCCCGTTTGCATTCGTGTTCTTGGCGAGCTGGTATCCAAACCCTACGTCGATATGACCGTGGAAGTGATGCGATCCTTCGGAATCGAAGTGACTGGCCGATCGATCGAAGACGGATACGAATATCAAGTCGACGCTCCTCAATGCTACACCGCCCGCCAATACGATATCGAACCTGACGCTTCGGCAGCGAGCTACTTTCTCGCTGCGGCGGCAGTAACCCAAGGCAAAGTTCGCGTCGAAGGGCTTAGCTTGGATGCGCTTCAAGGGGATGTGCAATTTGCCAAGGTGCTCGAATCGATGGGCTGCAAGCTGACTGCGGGAAGTGATTTCCTTGAAATTCAAGGGATGCCCCTGCGCGGCATCGATGTCGACATGAATTCGATCAGCGATACCGTTCAAACACTAGCAGCGGTAGCCCTGTTTGCAAAAGGCCCTACGCGAGTGCGAGGTGTCGCTCACAACCGACATAAGGAAACCGATCGGATTGGTGACCTTGCTTGCGAGCTGCGTCGTGTCGGTGCCGAAGTCGACGAGCATGAAGACGGCCTGACCATCCATCCTGGCAAGTTGCATGGTGCAGACATGCAAACGTATCGAGACCATCGAATGGCGATGAGCTTGGCTTTGATCGGCCTTCGTGTACCTAGCGTTCGAATCTTGGATCCACGATGCACCGAAAAGACCTACCCTCATTTTTTTGAGGACATGGGGACTTTGATCGGGCAAGTCCCTTCGTATGAATGAGCAATCTTTCAGGTTAACCCTTATTGGCTTACAGGTTCAGCAAGGCAAATGCCTTTGCCGTTGCGCACCGTCCACGCTGAGTCCGAATAAGATATTCACTTCGAAGCAGGAATGGCTCCACTTCGTCTTCAAGCGTGTCCGACGAGACACTCATGGTATGGGCGATGGCTTCCAGGCCAGCCGGTCCGCCATGAAACACTCGAATAAGCGTCTCCAGATAGCGACGATCTTGTCGGTCCAGGCCTACCTCATCGACGCCGGTCATGGTCAATGCCCTGCGCGTGATATCGAGCGTCACAGTGCCATCGGACTTGCTCATGGCATAATCGCGTACCCACTTCAATCGATTGTTCGCGATACGAGGCGTTCCTCGGGCGCGTTTGGCGATTTCCAACGCAGCATCCGGTTCTAAGACCACGTTCAGCTTGTTCGCGTTGCGATTCAAGATCTCAATCAAGTCCAATTCGTTGTAATATCCAAGGTGCTGCCGGATGTGAAAACGATCTCGAAGGGGTGCGCTCAGCATGCCCGCACGCGTGGTCGCTCCAATCAGCGTGAAGGGTTGCAACTGCAGATTAAGAGTTCGAGCGTTCACCCCTTCCCCAAGGATGATGTCGATTCGATAGTCTTCCATGGCCGTGTAGAGGAACTCTTCGACGGGCTTCGGCAACCGATGGATTTCGTCGATGAACAAAACTGATCCGTATTCCAAATTGGTCAGATAGGGGATCATTTCTTTGGGGGCTTTCAATACAGGCCCGCTAGTCATGTCCACTTTGACCCCCATTTCGCGAGGGATGCACGTAGCGAACGTCGTCTTTCCAAGACCGGGTGGGCCATCGAACAAGATATGGCCAAGCGGTTCTTTTCGTTTTTTGGCTGCGTCGATGGCAATATGGATCACGTCCATGACATCCTGCTGGCCAACCATATCCGCCATGCGTTTGGGACGGAGCGCAACGTCCGTTTCGCTTGGCGCTACGGACCCCAGGGTTGATCCAACACCGGATGCGGAGCTGCTGGTTGAGTCTATTGAGTTTTCGTTGAGGCCCTCGTCATCACCATCGTCCGAAGAGCCTCCGATTATTTTGCGTTCTCTTGCCATTGCTTCACTCCGTTGTCGACCAAACTATTGTAGGCCGTTTCGATGGTCGGTTATTGGATCGGTTGCTGGGACGTTTACTTTTCAGAGCCTGTTTCCAGGATGGCCATGAATGCCTTCTGAGGAATATCGACCGAGCCGATCGACTTCATGCGCTTTTTGCCCTCGCGCTGCTTCGCCATGAGCTTTCGTTTGCGAGTGATATCCCCGCCATAGCATTTTGCAGTCACGTTCTTTCGCATAGCGGAAACCGTTTCGCGCGCGATGATTTTGCCACCGATGGCCGCTTGAACGGAAACCTCGAACATGTGCCGATCGATTTCTTCCTTCAACTTTTTGACGACGGCTCGTCCGCGTCGATCCGCATCTTGCTTGTCGCAAATGACACTCAATGCGTCGACTCGGTTGCCGTTGACCAAAATGTCCATACGAACCAAGTTGGCGGGAGCGTAACCAATGATCTCATAATCCATGGTTCCGTATCCGCGAGTGGCGCTCTTGAGCTTATCGTGCAAGTCGTAGATAACTTCCGCAAGCGGCAATTCGTAGGTGACCAAAGCGCGCGTTCCCGACAAATAATCGTTCGCCTTAAGAATCCCGCGCCGGTCCTGGCACAGTTTCATGACCGTTCCGATAAACTCGATCGGCAGCACGAAATTGACTCGAACGATAGGTTGACGAAATTCTTCAATGTCGCCGGAATCGGGTACTTCCTGGGGCCGATGAATCTCTAAGACGTCACCGTTTCGTTTGACGATTTCGTAGGTCACGTTGGGAGCCGTTTGGACCAGGTCGATATTGCATTCGTTCTCGAGCCTTTGCTGGACGATCTCCATATGGAGCAAACCGAGAAAGCCGCATCGGAATCCGAACCCTAGCGCCTCGCTCGTCTCCGGTGCGAATTCAAAAGAGGGATCATTGATGGAAAGTTTTTCGAGCGCATCGCGAAGTTCGGTGAACTCCTGGCCATCACTGGGGTAAAGCCCGCAGTAGACCATGCGTTTCGGAGGCTTGTAGCCATCCAAGGCGATTGCTTTTTCGTCGCTGGCCATCGCAACAGTGTCGCCAATACGCACATCCTTGATCGACTTGATGTTGCAGATCAGATATCCAACCTGGCCAGATCGCAGCTTGTCGACCGGTTTGCGTTCGGGCACAAATTGTCCGATTTCGAGAACGTCATAATTGACGGCGGCCCCGAGGAATCGCACTTTGGCTCCCTTTCTCACTTCGCCATCCATCAATCGTACGTATGTGATGGCGCCGCGGTAATCGTCATAATGGGAATCGAAAACCATCGCCCGCAAAGAAGACGACTGCATGTCTTTGGGTGCCGGAATACGTTCGATGATCGCTTGAAGAAGTTCGTCGATTCCGATTCCTGCTTTGCCAGAGCACTTCACGATCTCTTCGGGATTGATTCCAAGGACTTGCTCCATCTCTTCAGTGACTTCATCCACTCGAGCGTGCATCAAGTCAATCTTGTTGATCACGGGAATGATCTTGAGATCGTGTTCCATGGCCAAGTAGGCGTTGGCGACCGTTTGGGCTTCCACCCCTTGAAACGAATCGACCAGCAGCAGCGCCCCTTCGCAGCAGGTCAAAGAACGCGAAACTTCATATTGAAAGTCAACGTGGCCGGGCGTGTCGATCAGATTCAGTTCGTAAATCAAGCCTTGGTACAAATAGTGTAGGCAAACCGCCTTGGCTTTGATGGTGATTCCACGTTCACGTTCCAAATCCATCGCATCGAGCAGTTGCTCTTTCATTTTGCGAATTTCGACGGTTCCGGTCCGTTCCAGAAGGCGGTCTGCGAGCGTGCTTTTTCCGTGATCGATATGCGCGATGATGCAAAAATTGCGAACCCGATCAAGCGGTATTTCGCCGGCTAACTTGGCAGCTGCTTCCTTAACGATGCTCATGAAGAAGTCCTAGAGTTGATTTTCGACAAGTCCATGCGAGCGACCCCTGCAGCACCCAGATATCCTGCGTCGCCACCCAGAGATGCGAAATCGATTTTGGTTCCGTTTGCCACGTATTCAAAACTTCGTTGATGGAACGTTTGACTCACTCGATTCAAAAACCGCATGCCGACAGGTGAATTGCGGCCACCAAAGTTCATGGCTCCACCAAGCACCACCAAGCCAGGATCCAGAAGATGAACCACCGTAGTGATCCCAAGGGCCAAGTAGTCCGCTGTTTCGTCGATGATCTTGAGACTGAAGGAGTCGTTTTCCATTGCGGCTTCGTAGATCATTTTGGTGGTGATCGGGGTTGGTTTAGACCGGAGCACGCTGATGGCTCCGTCGGCGAGCTGCTCGGTTGCGCGTTGCGCCACAGCACTGGCGCTTGCATAGGCTTCCAAGTGCCCGCGACCGCCGCCCCAAACACAAAGCCTCGCGTTTGGAGAAGGATCGATGATCAGATGTCCACATTCTCCGCCGAAGCTGTTTTGACCAACGACCAGTTGGTTGTCGATGATGATACCACCCCCAACGCCCGTTCCCAAAGTCAGCAGAACCATGCTGCTGAAGACCTTTCCGGTCCCCACCCAGAACTCGCCAAAAGCGGCTGCGTTGGCATCGTTGGCGAACGATACGGCCATGCCGATTTCCTTTTCAAGGCATTCGACAATCGGAAAATGATGCCAATGAGGATGATTGGGGGGCTCGATCAACAACCCTCTCGGGATGTCCTGGCTTCCAGGAGTCCCCAGCCCAACGCGCGCGATCTGGTCTGGCTTGACACCAATCGATTCGAGCAAGCTTCGGGCGCTCTTAGCCACCCGTTGCATCGCGTCCTTGGGACCTTTGGGTTCTTCCGTCGGGATCGAGGTGAAGCCCAGAGTATGCCCTTGATCGTCGACGACACCGATCTTCATCCCGGTTCCACCCACATCGATTCCCAAGAATAATGGAAAAGTCGCTTCCGTCGCAGAACGAATTGGCTGTGAAGTCATAAGTCTATTAAGGGTATCGGTTTACGGCGGATGAACTCGCATCGACGCTTTGGATCAGCAATAATATACGGCATGCTGTGGCAAGTCGACAGAGACAAACTTTGGCATCCCTTTGAATAACGACTTTCCAGAAGATTCGACACGAGTACATTCTGCGGTTTTCCGAAGTATTTCTCTAGAAAACAAGCTTAGAACATGACCATCTCCACCGGACCCGAAGACGATTTTGAAGTAGCCATTCCAGGCTTGGTCGATCCAGGTGCCTCAGAAGCTTTCACCCAAACCGAATCCGGGCTTCGTTATCGAATCCTAAGGGCTGGCAAGGGGAAGATGCCTACCGCCAAGGACAGGGTAACGGTTCACTACAAAGGTTGGCTAGACAACGACACGATCTTTGACAGCTCGTATCGACGGGACGAGACCATTTCCTTCGGCCTGAACCAAGTCATCAAGGGTTGGACCGAAGGAATGCAGTTGGTTGGAACGGGCGGAATGATCGAATTGGAGATTCCGTACCAGCTTGGATACGGCGAACGAGGAACTCCGGGCGGGCCGATTCCCCCGCGTGCCAACCTTCATTTTTTAGTTGAGCTCTTCGAAATCAACTGATCTCCTGAGCCGCAGGCGCTAGCCGCGTTACGAAACAAGTGAGCCGCAGGCGCTAGCCGCGTTACGAATTTACTTTCGAAAAAAGCGTGTCACGGTTAGCGTGAAAGCTTGACTTTGCTTAGCCGCACGCGCTAGCTGTGCGGCGGGTAAGCTTCCGCTTACAATACTAGAATGCGAACTGAAGGCACTTTGCTGTTTGGTTCCCTAAAAAAGAAGTTCACTACTTCCAGCCCCTGCCCCTTCCTTCCCATCTCGCTTTTTCCATTACGAGTGTGTTTATGACATCCCGCGTTTCCTGGATTGCCGTCCTGTGTCTGTCGATCGGTATCTCATCGATCGCTCCGTTGAATTCTCAAGCTGATGAAACGGGCAAGAAGAAAAGCATTGTTTTCATCGCAGGAGGACCCAGTCATGACTACGGTTCCCATGAACATTATGCAGGCTGTCGGATCTTGGCCGACGCGATCATGCGGACCGATTCCTCGATCAAGTGCGAGGTGATTCGCAATGGGTGGCCGGCGGATGATTCTGTCTTGGACAATGCCGATGCGATTGTTATTTACTCCGACGGCGGTGGTGGGCATCCGTCGTTGGCTCATTTGCCGAGACTCAAAAAGCAAATGGACCGCGGTGCAGGTTTCGTGTGTATTCATTATGCGGTTGAAGTTCCAAAGGACAAAGGTGGGCCTGAGTTTTTGGAATGGTTGGGCGGATACTTTGAAACGAATTGGTCCGTCAATCCGCACTGGGATGGCAAGTTTGAATCGCTGCCGAAGCACCCCATTACATCCGGGGTAAAACCGTTTCAGACACGTGACGAATGGTATTTTCATATGCGTTTCCCGGAAGGGATGAAGGGTGTCACCCCAATTCTTTCTGCGGTTCCGCCCGCGACAACGATGGACCGACCCGATGGTGCTCACAGCGGTAATCCTGCGGTTCGTAAAGCGGTCGCTCGAGGAGAATTGCAGCACGTTGCCTGGGCGACCGAGCGTCCTCATGGTGGAAGATCTTTTGGATTTACCGGTGGCCACTTTCATTGGAACTGGGGGCGGACCGAACCGACCAAGTTGGTCGCCAATGCGATCTTGTGGACCGCGCATGCCGCGATTCCCGAGACCGGTGCGAATGTAGGACCCAAGTCGGTAGACGAGCTGAAAGAGAATCAGGACGAGCAAGTTCCCGCATCGTTCGATGCAGCCCAAGTTTCCGCATCGTTCAAGCTGACTTCAGCGACAACAAGTAAAAAGACAGATGACAAGACGGTTTCCAAGATACTTTTCTCGTCGCAAACCATGAACGCTCAGACTTCGCGTCATCAAATCGATGTGGATATCGACGTTCGAGGGGTGAAGAAGTTGTACTTGATTGTGACGCCGGGGTCTGATGGTTTCGGATTCGACTGGGCCGATTGGGTTGAACCGAAATTGGTTGGCAAGAATGGTGAAAAGTCACTGCTGGATCTTCCTTGGTTCACTGCGACTTCGGACTTTGGCAAGGTCAACAAGAACGCCAATGCGGAAGGTGGGCCGTTGAAAGTTCACAATCAAGTCGTGCGAGGCATTGGCACTCATGCGCAAAGCGTGATCGGCTACGAGCTGCCAGCAGGGTTCGATCGCTTTCAGGTTACTTGTGGATTAGACGATCAAGGAGTTTCACGCGGGGCAACTTCCGTTCGCTTTCACATTGCAGCCGAAGGCGTTCCGCCAGGGTTGAACAACTGGGGGGCGCAAAGCGAAGTGAGGAATTCGGAAAACGCTGTTGCTGGACTCGTGGTTGCAGACGGGCTTCAGGCATCGTTGGCAGCGTCCGAACCGATGCTGAAAAGTCTCACCAATATCGACATCGATCATAAAGGTCGCGTGTGGGCCTGCGAAGTGGTGAATTATCGAAAGCACAAAGACGACCGCCCCGAGGGAGATCGTATTCTCATCTTGGAGGATACCGACCAAGATGGTGTGATGGATTCGTCGAAGGTCTTTTATCAGGGACGCGACATTGATTCGGCCATCGGATTGTGCGTTCTTGGAAACCGAGTTCTCGTGAGCGCTGCCCCGAATGTATTGGAGTTCATTGATAACGATGGGGATGATGTTCCCGATTCCAAGCGTGCGATCCTGACCAAGACCGGCGATCCACAGCACGATCACTCCGTCCATTCCTTTACCTTTGGCCCAGACGGGAAACTGTATTTCAACTATGGCAATACCGGACATCGATTATGCGACATGAATGGGAACCCCATGAAAGACCGCTGGGGGCGTGAGATTAACGACAGCGGTAAACCCTATCGCCAAGGCATGGTCTTTCGATGCAATGAAGACCTCAGTGACATGGAAGTGCTAGGTCATAATTTTCGAAACAACTACGAAGTCTCCGTAGATTCATTCGGGTCGATTTGGCAATCGGATAACGATGATGACGGCAATCGAGCGACACGAATAAACTACGTCATGGAGTTCGGGAACTACGGCTACACGGACGAAGCAACGGGTGCGAGCTGGCAAGCGGAACGAACCAATTGGGAGTCGGAAATCCCAAACCGCCATTGGCACTTGAACGATCCGGGCGTGGTTCCAAACATGATCATCACCGGCGCTGGTTCACCAACAGGCATCACGGTGTACGAAGGGGATTTGCTACCGGAGAAGTTCCGCAATCAGGTGATTCATTGCGATGCGGGGCCCAATGTGGTCCGCTCTTATATCGCGAAAGCTGACGGGGCAGGATACAGCGCGACAATCGAGAATATCGCTGTCGGCGAATTCGATAAATGGTTTCGGCCAGCTGACGTCAGCGTTGCCCCCGATGGATCGTTGTTTGTGTCGGATTGGTACGATCCTGGTGTGGGGGGGCACAACATGGAAGACATGGAACGTGGTCGTCTATTCCGAATTGCTCCTCCCGGCAGGAAGTATACGGTACCGAAATACGATCTATCAACGGCTGCGGGGGCAGTGGAGGCGATGCGCAATCCTTGCACTTCCGTTCGCTATTTAGCTTTCCAGGCTATTGCTAAAATGGGGGCGTCCGCTCACGCTGAATTGAACAAGCTGATCACCGATTCGAATCCGCGTTTGCGAGCGCGAGGGCTGTGGCTTCTGAGCAAATCGGGGGATGCAAAGCAAGCGGTTCAGCGAGCTACAAGCGATTCCGATCCCGATGTTCGTATCGCGGGAATACGGATAGCACGGCAAGCGAAAATGGGTGCAAAGGATTACTTCCCGAGGCTTTTGGAAGATCCAAGTCCGGCAGTCCGACGTGAATTGGCTGTCGCATTGCGTGAAGATGCCCAACCCGGCACGGTCGACTATTGGAAGGCCTTGGCTATTCAATTCGATGGCAAAGACCGATGGTACCTAGAAGCTCTTGGGATTGCGGCTATGGAACGATGGGACGAATGCCTAACAGCATGGAAGGAATCGCTTGGAAGCAAAGCTCCCGATGCTGCCTACCAAAAGATTGTATGGCGAGCTCGAGGTGCAGTTGCGTCGCAGCTTCAGGCTCAGTTGCTTCAGAACCCGAAGTTCGATGGAGCTGACATTCCGGCGATGTTCCGCGCGTTGGATCTTCAAGATCCCGAGCATCGGACCAAGGCCCTAAGGATGCTTTTGAAATTGGCCAGCGACCATCCAGGTAAAGATAAAATGACGGTGGAGGCATTGATGCGTCTGGATGGCGTGGATGTCAATGCTGATCCTGAATTGTCCAACGCTGCCCGTCGATATCTGGCGACGATTTCCAATGATTCAAGCCAGCTAAAAATAATTCGCAAGCTGCAAGTCTCTGGGCTGACCGACCAACTGATCGATCGGGCCATTGCTTGGGGCGCAACGACCAATGCCGTTCAGGCTCTGGATCTTGCGGTCGAACAAGGGAGCTTGGCTCGCATTATGGAACTAGTGTCAGTCACGGAGCCTGATGAACGCGCGTCAGCGCTTGCCAAGGTCCTGACGTTGAGCAATCGCAAAGACGTTCAAGATGAACTTGCAAGCTCTATCGGCCAAGAAGATGTGTCGAAGTCTCTGAAAGTAGACGCCGCAGTTTCACTTTCCCGAAGCAAGGCCATGCATGGAAAATTGATTGAGCTTGCAAAAGCAGGCAAGTTGCCAGCGGAATCTTTTTCTTTGATCGGTGCTTCGCTTCGTAGCTCCACTGACGAAACGATTAAGCAAGCAGCTCAAGATCTGTTTCCAACCGCAAAGACTTCGCAAGCACCTTTGTCTCCGCTGGAGGTCCTTGTCAAGAAAGTGGGTAATGCTGCCAACGGAAAGATGCTTTACAACGGGGTTGCTACTTGTTCGCAGTGCCACATGGTTGGAACAGAGGGCAAGAACGTCGGGCCAAGCTTGACTGAGATTGGAAACAAGCTGTCGAAGGACGCCATGTACGTCTCGATCCTGGCTCCGAGCGCCGGTATCAGCCATAATTTCGAGTCGTTTGCTGCGAGAACCACGGACGATGAGATCATAACGGGGCTGTTGGTATCGCAGACGACCGACAACGTTACCATCAAAGATTCCAAAGGGATCGAACGAACCATCGATCGCAAGGATATCGAAGAACTGAAGAAGCAAGAAAAATCGTTGATGCCGGAGAATCTCCAGGAAACCATGGATGAACAAGGTTTGGTGGATCTGGTTGAGTATCTAACGACGTTGAAGAAATAGTAGGTCTTGCCTCCCATCATACTCGTACTCAATGAAATCGGACTCGTACTCGAAACACGCGGTTCGAGTACGAGTACCGCTGGCGCTGAGGACGAGGACGAGTACGAAAAACCACGTTTTTCACGAGGGCGGGTGTTGCACTTCGGTCTGCGCAACATAAAAGCTAGCGTCTGCGGTTCAATGAAGATTGGACTGAAGCCCTACTTCGATACAGCCAAGGCGACGAAGATCGCAATGGATCGAGAAGCCACGATAGTGGCGACAGGTGGTAGCCATGGGCGTGAGCCCAATGGCACTCACTTAGGACATAATCCTGGCCTAGCCGATTGGAAATCGAGAACCTTTCTCGAAGTGAGCTTGTCTGATAAGATTTCGAGCATTCAATCACCCATTGTTTTCTCGATCTCAATCTACCATGCCATTACAAATCTATATCAACGGTCAATTTTACGACAAAGAGAATGCCAAGATCAGTGTCTATGATCACGGATTGCTCTATGGCGACGGGGTTTTTGAAGGGCTCAGAAGTTACTCCGGTAAGGTTTTTCAGCTGACGCAGCACTTAGATCGCCTGTATGAATCGGCCTTGGCAATTTGTTTGCGGATCCCGATCTCCAAAGCTCAGCTCGCTGACGATGTCAACAAAACGCTGAAGATCAACAATCTTCATGATGCGTACATTCGTCTTGTGGTCACTCGAGGTTCAGGCTCCCTTGGGTTGGATCCCAACAAGACAAGCGATCCCCAGGTGATCATTATTGCCGATTCGATTTCTCTTTACCCAGAAGAAAACTACAAGAATGGCTTGAAGATCATCACGGCTTCGACGGTCCGCAGCCATCCCGCTGCTTTGAGTCCTCGGATCAAGTCTTTGAATTACTTGAACAACATTATGGCCAAGATGGAAGGTCTGCAAGCGGGCTGTGTCGAGGCGCTGATGCTGAACCACAAAGGGGAAGTTGCGGAATGCACTGGTGATAACATTTTCATCATCAAAAACGGGGTTTTGATGACTCCGTCGAAGGACGCTGGCATTCTGGAGGGGATCACAAGGAACGCCGTCTTGGAATTGGCTCGCGAACATGGGATACCAGCTCGAGAAGTCACGCTGACACGACATGACTTGTTTGTCGCGGACGAGTGCTTTCTAACGGGAAGCGCGGCCGAAGTGATTCCCGTGGTCTCCATCGATAGTCGACCAATTGGTGGTGGCTCGGTTGGGGCAATTACCATCAAGTTGATGGCAGCCTTTAAGAAGCTAGTGCATGGCTAGTGCAGGTCTGGATTAAGCTGCACGCAGTTTCAATTTGACTTCGCGAAACATCCCTATGGGTCACAAAGCGTACGCATTGTGGCCCAAAGGGAAGGGACAGAATCCCGAAGCTCTTGAGTTTCGCGGCAAATTCGGAAGCGGTCCCCAGCTTTCGATCCAATTGAAAGATCACAATGTTGGTGTCTGGAATGCGATCCGGCATATGAAGACCCTCGCACTGAACGATTGCGTCGGCAAGGAGTTTCGCGTGTTGGTGATCCTCCGCCAATCGATCCATTTGTTTTTCCAGGCCATACAGGGCACCTGCAGCTAGAATCCCTGCTTGTCGCATTCCGCCGCCGAATAGCTTTCTGGCTCGACGCGCCCCTTGAACAAAGCTTTTGGTTCCGACCAAGCAAGAGCCTACAGGTGCCCCCAAGCCTTTGCTGAAACAAACGCTGATCGAGTCGAAAGGTTCGGCGTATTCCCGAAGAGAGACCTTGGTCGCGACGGAGGCATTGAATAGCCGAGCGCCGTCCAAATGGGTCGCTAAAGAGTGCGATTTGGCCCATTCGCAAAGCTTTTGAATGCGGTCGAGTGAATAAATTTTCCCGCCGCCTGAATTATGGGTGTTTTCAAGGCACAGCAGTCGCGTTTGAACGACATGCTCGCTGTTCGGGCGAACGCTGTCTCTGAGTTGTTCAACATCGAGCAAGTAGGCGTTGCCATCGATGGTTTTTGCTACCAGCCCGCTCAGTTGAGCAAAAGCACCTTGTTCGTAGTTGTAGATGTGGCAGCCGGTCTCGCAAAGAAATTCGTCGCCGGGCCTGCAGTGCACGCGAAGAGCAATCTGGTTGGTCATGGTTCCGCTGGGCATGAAGATGGCGGCTTCCTTTCCCAAAAGCTCGGCGGTTCGCGCTTGAAGCAATTCCACCGTGGGGTCGATGTCGATCACATCGTCTCCTACCGGTGCCGTCAACATGGCTTCTCGCATGCCCTGAGAAGGTTTGGTAACGGTATCGCTTCGAAGATCGATGATGGGATTCATAAATTCAGGTCGCAAATGATCAACATGGGGTATTCGTGGGGTGTTCCAGAAGCTTACTATATTAGAACTGCAACATTATGAAACCCAGTCGTTGTCCCGTTTTTCAGGTAACCGCCATGAGCAACCCTTCCATCCAGTCTTTAATTGACAGCGGCACTAACCTGTACTTGGATTCCATTGATCCAACACTTGTTGCGCAGAATCTGGAGTGGGGCGCCGTCGGGGCAACGAGCAACCCGATTATCGTTTCAGGGTTGATTCGAAGCGGCCGATTCGATGACTTGATCGCTAGTTATATGAAGCAGGGCCAAGACGATCTAACTATCTGTTGGAACGTGACGGACGAACTCGTGCGTGAAGCACAAAAATCATTCCATGGCGTTTGGCGGAAGACTCAAGGAAATGCGGGTTGGGTTAGCTTTGAGCTGGATCCTTTGCTGGAAGATCCTGCGATTAATTTGCCTCATTCGCAACGTGTCTCGCAATACATTGAACTAGGTAAGAAGTGGGCCGAAGGTCACGACAACCGCATGATCAAGGTTCCTGCCACGCCGGCAGGTTTGGATGCATTGGAAGAGCTATCTGCGTCGGGGGTTACCTTGAACGTCACGTTGATTTTCACTATGCGTCAGTATGAATTGGCAAAGGCAGCTGTATGGCGAGGTGCACAGCGACGCGCATCGCTGGACCAATTCAAGAGCGTCTACAGCATCTTTGTTTCGCGAATCGACCAATACACGGCCGACACCTGCAAGCAGCTCTCGGCGGATTCGCAAGGGATGTATGGAATACTTAATGCGAAACGTATTTGGGCTGCGAACCAAGCGTTTTGGAACGCGCATTCTACACCGCTCCAGCAAGAGATCATTTTTGCAAGCACTGGCACCAAGAATGCGGCCGATGCCTCATGGAAGTACGTCAGTGCGTTAGCGGGTTCTGATATTCAAACCAATCCACCGGATACCAATGCGGCGGTTGCCAAGAGTGGGCAAGTCTTCAGCCGCCAAGTGGATGTGTTACCAAGTCAAGCGATCATGAGTGAGCTTGATGCGGCAGTCGATGTTTCCGACCTAGAAAAAGTTTTGATGGAACAAGGCGTCGCGAAGTTCGTTGCACCTCAGAAACAGTTGATCCAAACGATTCAAGAAAAAAGAGCCGCGCTGGCGTAGTTCGTTATGGATTCTCATGAGCCAAGCTACTAGTCACCGTTTGGTTGGATTAATTCTGGGAGGCCTTCGCGGTAGGATGGAAACAGGAATGAGTAGTTCAGTTCTGTTTTGATACGAGTGTTTCGAATCCGTTTGTTCCCATCGCTCCGTGATTTTGTAGTCGTGATCGCAGAAGCAATGTCCGGAGCCTTTTCTTCAAAGATTGGGGCAGGCCATTGCCCAAGGCTTGCGATAAATTCGTAGTAATCGCGCCGAGCGCTCGGGAAGTCATCACATACACAGTACAGCGAATGACTTAGGGAGCGTTTGGACACTTGATCGATTATCTGGGCCAAGTCGTCGACGTGAATCAAATTGAGGAAGCTATCGGGGTCGACCTGAAGCGGTACTTGATCGCGAATCGCTTGCCACCGTGGAACTCGGTGCGGCCCGTAGATTCCGGATGGTCTTAGGATTATCAAGTTGCTTTGGGGAACGTGGTGATCAAGCCATTGTTCTGCGGCAAGTGCAGCGATCGAACCGGGCCGGTCGGGCGAGGCGGGTGTTGCCTCATCGACCCAAGTTCCCGACTCCGTGGAACCATAGACCCCTGTCGTCGAAAGATAGATCCATCGAAGGTTGCATTCAGGGAATGCTTCGGTCAGTTGGCGATGCAGGTTACGAAGCCCCCGCGTGTGTGTCTCTTGATGTGGGACTCCTGCCTGTGCCGCATGCGAGACTGACACTAAAACGGTTAAGCTTGGGATGCTAGCATCCGAGCCGCGATACAAGACATTCGACAGGGAATCCCAATTGTCCTGCTGTGCGATTGGCAGGTCCGACATCCAATCCCAGGCGATTGGCATGACGCCTAGATTGGACAATTCGTCGAAGCGAGAGTGATTTCTGGTGATAGCGAAAACGGGGCCGGCGATGCCGTTTCTGTTTTGATTGGCTTCAAGGCACCATCGATGGGCGACCTTGGTACCCACATACCCACAACCCACAATCAGGCGAACGTTCATTTTGCCCTCCAGCGTAATTCCGCATGATCGTTAAAGGTGGACCCTGGGTACAGTCCCGTGAGGTTCGATTCTTGAGTTTCTTGAGTCAAAAGGGTTTCATTTTCGAGATAGTTAGCGAATAATCGAACCCGCACGATCTTTGTGCGGATTATCCACGAAATTCACGCGACGAACGAAATTTACGCGATCAACATTGTACGGAGTCTTTGGTGTCTAAAAAGTCTTCGGAAGCCAGAATCGAAAGTTCCAGAATCGAAAGTTGCTGTCAGGTTGACCGGACTTGGGTTCCTAGATGGGCCTTTTGGATTACCCTGCTTTGCTTGTCGGCCCCAACGTTCGCCCAAGAGCGGTCCTCGTTGAAGCCGTCCATTCCCAAGAGTAATGATTCCATGCCCTTGGCGGCAAAGGGGATTACTCAGGTTCCTTTGGAGGATGGTTTAGGGGGGATCTTAAAAGGAATTGAACCGAGAAACCGAAGCGAGCTGATTGCACTGGAGAACCAACAAGCCAAGATTGCCAAAGCGGCGAATCTAGTGACGGTGAACCTTCAGCATGGTAGCACTCAAGGCAGCGGCGTTATCATCACGCCTGACGGGTTTATTTTGACGGCTGCTCACGTCGCGGGGCGACCCAATCAGCGGATCAATATTATCCTGCATGATGGCACGCGGATTGAAGGCTTGACCATGGGAGTCAATCGCAACATGGACGCAGGTCTGGTTCGGATCATGAAGCCAGCTCGCGATGTTGCGTCCGATCCATGGCCGCATGCATCGATTGGCATCTCCGAGGATTTGATGCAAGGGCAATGGTGCTTGGCGACGGGGCATCCAGGCGGTTGGACACCCGATCGACCAGCCGTGCTGCGTGTTGGCCGATTGCTACGATTGCTTCCCTCGACTCTGATTACCGACTGTGCATTGATTGGGGGGGATAGCGGCGGGCCCTTGTTTAATCTCAAGGGCGAACTGATAGGCATTCACAGCCGGATCGGCGTGGATGTCGACGACAACATGCACGTTCCGATCGATGTTTTTGCGAAGTCTTGGTCAAGGCTCGTCAAGATGGAAGCATGGGGATCGCTGCCGGGTTTCAAGCCTGCGATCGGCGTTCGCGGAGCAACGGACGAGGAGTCGAACAATCAATGCAAGATCGCTCGTGTCGATGAAAATGGACCGGCTGCCAAAGCTGGAATTCGTTCGGGCGATGTCATCTTGAAGTTTGACGGACTGCTTATTCAAAATTTTGATCAGCTGAAAGAGGCTGTCGATTCCGTTACTCCGGGCGAGCAAGTTTCCGTTGAGATTCAACGGGGGACGAATAACTTTTCCGTTCGATTGATTGTGGGCGTTCGAGATTAGCCCGGAAATTAGTTTATACGGGAATCCCGAACTGCTATAATCAAAGTCATTGGTCGTCCGAAAGTCACCCAAAAAGGTTTTCCTAGATGAAAAATTGGCGCTCGTGGATCGTTGGTGGAACCGTTGTCGCGGCATCCATTTCCTACTCGTCCATGAGAGATCCGCTCAGCGATCTTTTGACGGTGGTTCGTTCTGCTAATCAGTTGGATCATGTGACGCTTGCTGGGCAACGCGGCAAAGTTTCATGGTTGCCTTTTTCGGCCGAATCAGGCACTGCTGATGACGAAGAGTGGGCCGACGAAGGCTTGAGCGGGATCGATACTCTGGGATCCAAGTTGGTCCAACAAGGTGGAAAACGCTTCGGCAACGATTCTCGCGAAAGCAACACTCGAGCTCATCAGCGAAATCAATACTCGACCCTCCGCGCTTTTCGCGAGTCCATTGGGAGCCAGTGGAAACCCACTGTGAAAATTCTCGATGAGAATCGTCAGTTGGCTCTGGGCACCATCGTCTCCGAAGACGGCTGGATCGTGTCCAAAGGCAGCGAGCTCCCTGATTCTAAAGTCGAAGTTCAGTTGTTTGACGGCTCCACTGCTGAAGGAAGCGTTCGCATTCGACGCGCAGATATCGACTTGGCTCTCGTGAAGGTAGAACGTAACAACTTACCGACGATGAATTGGAACACCATTGCGGATGTTCCTGTTGGCGGTTGGCTAGCCAGCGCAAGCGCTCGTAGCCAGCTTCCATTTGCCATCGGTGTGATGAGTGTCGTGAGTCGCAATGTGCCTCGCGAAAGAGCCGTTCTTGGTGTGACGCTCGGTAATCCACCTTCCAATGAAAAAGGTGCGTTGGTCGAAGCGGTCGTCGAAGGAAGCGGGGCGTTTCGCGCAGGGGTTCGAACAGGTGACGTGATCGATCGAATTGATGGCGATGCGCTGTCTACCCGCGATGAAGTGCTAAAGCGATTAGGAGCTTTGTCGGCAGGACAACGTGTCAGCGTCGGGGTGCAAAGGGATGGGGAAAGTGAATCCATCGTGGCTCAGATGATGGACTTGAATCACTCGTTACTCGATCCAACTGAAATGGAAGTGAATGGAGAAATCAGTGCTAGATCGACAGGTTTCCAAAAAGTAATCCAACATGATTCTGTCTTGGCGCCGAACGAATGCGGCGGCCCCATCATCGACGTTTATGGCAACGCGATAGGTATCAACATCGCACGAGCCGGCCGGGTTTCCTCCTACGCAATTCCTGCAAAAGTTGTTGTTCCAGCAGTGGCGGAAATGCTCGAATCGGTTCGCGGGAAAGCCAACGTGGTTGCCGCCAGCGGCTCAAGTCCAGCATCGCAGTCCACCAGCAACCTACCTGCATCGATCCCCGCAGGAATCACGATCGAATCGCTCAAGCCCGAAGTCGTCGTACCAAATCCCACAAGGCGATAGGTCAAGAAAGCTACGGATGTTTGGACGCAAAGGATTGAAGCGAATTGAGGAAGTTGAATCCGATCAACTGCCTAATGAAGTTCCAGAAGAGTCTGATGGCTTTTCCCTCGAAGAACTCGGTCGGGCATATTCGACCGCCCTGCAACAAGCCAACCTGGATCCGGTTTCTGTTATCGATCTTGGCACTGCCGCCGAAACGGAAACGACGGAATCGGAAAACCAGCTAGAAACGGCAGAACAGTTGCAATGGAGTTCTGTCGAAGAAGAGCTTCTGGATGCTCCCGTTGTGGACGAAACCGACGGCGTGCCGTTGAGGCCGGAGTCGATTCTAGAAGCGATTCTCTTTTTGGGGACCAGCAACAATCACCCCATCGGAATTCCCAAATTGGTAGAGCTGTTTCGAAATTTTTCCGCCGACGAGATTGATCAGTGCATTGATGATCTGAATCAATCCTATCAGCAACAGGAGCGTGCCTTCGAAATCGTCAAGGAAGGAAGTGGCTACCGATTTCAATTAGCTTCGGACTTGAACGTTGTCCGCGATCGATTTTACGGCAAGCAAAAAGAAACTCAGCTCAACCAAGCAGCCATCGATTGCCTTTCGTTGGTCGCTTATCAGCCCGGAATTAGCCGTCAAAAGCTTGAACAGCAATGGAATCAGCCAGCAGGTGCCTTGTTGGCTATGCTGATTCGAAAAGGTCTGATTCGGCTGGAGAAAGACGATTCGACAGGAACCATCGAGTCGCGATATTTTACGACGGACCGTTTTCTAGACATCATCGGACTGAGTTCGCTGGACGATCTTCCTCATTCGGAAGATATCTAAGTCCCACTTTCGCCATTCTCGTTCCAAGGCTCCGCCTTACTCTCGTTCCAAGGCTTTACTCTCGTTCCAAGGCTCCGCCTTGGAACGCACTGTCTTCGAGGCTCCGCCTCGCGTTACATATGCATTTACAACACCGGAGGCAGGAGCCTCCGGTGCATTGCATCCCCAGGCGGAGCCAGGGGACGAGTGCTAAAAACCGAAAGGAACTTCCTGATTTTGGCATTAGCAACACATTCGCTCTACGCAAAGAGGTTTGCGAATGGCCGAACCATCCTGTCGATGTGTTATGCTTACGGACTTGGTTGTCTCGCGATTTTCCTTCTTAGATGTAGTCCCCCGAGGTTACCCCGAGCTGAAACGGATACTCAGGAAAAGCGTAGGATCGGTAGACGTGCCCCCAAGCCATTTGGCTGGCGCTCGCTAGCCGATTTCTAAAGATGATCGTACTCGGAACTTGAATCTTCCCTGAGTGTTCAGACAAAGAATTTTAAGTTAAGTCTTTTGGCGGTTTGGGAACGGAGCTTCGG
>JBIKLJ010000358.1:0-3841 GCA_044359895.1 Pirellula sp. | reverse complement strand
TTTTTCTACGGAAGAAACGCCAAAAAGTTAACGCCGGACGACGAGAGATCGACGCCCGGCGTTTTTCGTTTCTACCCAACGTTTTGGGCCCTTTCCGCGTCCGCGACGTCCGACCCAAATATCTTGGTTAGGAAAGAGAGATCTCGGGCAACGACAGAAACGCGAGCCGTCCCCTCCGGCACCCCAGATCTCGACTGAGAACTCTCAAGATCTCCGTTTCCAAAGATGGGTTTGATTAACACAGCGGTAGCAAATCCTAACGGCCAGAAACCTTCTCCAATTTTGGCCCACCGAAACGCCTGATCCCTACTCTGTGAGCGATCCGGTCGCAATTCCGACCGAGCGGGAAACGAGATCAGTTCAGAGAAATCCGAATTTCAACACCGCCCCCGCCCATAACGGCTACCCAACAAGGCTTGCTCGAAATACGGGACCACAGGAACATAAGTTTACTCGCAAATTCGCTCCCGACGAGCGTTTGATCATTTCATTCACAAATGACTTCGTGCGCACCCAATGATACAGGTAACGATCACACAACTGATTCAGGTCCGGCCGCAAGACACAGAAACCGGTCGATGCAGTTGCTTCGTGAAATTCATGTGGCACCCAAGCAACTGCGTTGAGGTTTGGTCTTACTGTCGAAACCAAAATGTCTTGGTGTTGGTGACTTTCTTCTCAAGGTCGGTCCCTTCGTAGACGATTTCCTCGATGTCCTTACCTTCGAAGATGAGACGCTTTTGGTCCTCGAGGCTGATTGTGCGTTTGCTAATGCCTTCATCTTGGAATTTGGTTTTGATCTTCAGGACTCGGAAGTCGCATAGGTACGGCGGGACGTGATTGATGGCTTCATCGTAGGAGTATGCGAAACTGGGAAGTCCGTCCTCGCAGTGGAATACGGCAAAGGTGTTGTGGTCTATGACGTCGCGTGGCGTGGCAGTCAGCCCCAGCGTGATTGAATGAAAGTAATCGAGGACTTCACCGTAGGTGTTGTAAATAGACCGATGGCTTTCATCGACGATCACAAGATCGAAGAAATGCGGCGACAGAGAGTTCTCTCCATCCCGCACAATGTTAAGCATCGTTGGATAAGTAGCAACATAGATGCGGCGATCCGTGGTGATTGACTTTTCACCGGGCTCCGGCCAGCGGGGTTCGTCAGGTATATGTTCCTTGAACGCATCAAGGGCCTGACCGCGCAGAGCAATGCGGTCTACCAGAAAGAGAACTCGCTGAACGTACCCCGCACGCATCAGGGCATCGACCAGAGCAATACAGGTGCGGGTCTTTCCCGTTCCGGTTGCCATGACTAGAAGGAACTGACGGCGGCTCTTGGCGATTCCTTCCATCACCGTTCGGATGGCTTGGATCTGGTAGTCGCGTCCAGCAATGTCGGTGTTTATCATCTCATCGACGAGTGGCTTCTTGTTCTTCCGAATATAAAGAAGTCGCTCCAGATCCTGCCGCGTTGGAAATCCATGGACTCGCTGTGGTGGCCCTTCTCCGATATTCCAAAAGTAGATCTCGTGACCATTGGTGTAAAAGCAGAAGGGTAGTTCTCCGCCATTACGCGCCTGAATATTAATGCAGTACTGTTTTGCCTGTTCACGCCCGAGTTCAGCATTCTTCGATGTTCGCTTCGCTTCAACAACCGCCAACGGTTTGCCGTTTTTTCCAAGAAGGACGTAGTCGCTGAATTCTCGATCGCCAAAGGAAGCAGCTTCCTCCTTCACCTGCATCTCTCTGGCTCTTTCGATGGTGAATTCTTCCACAACCTGCGTGCGATCACGAACGTCCCAACCGGCTTCCTTTAGCCGGTGGTCGATGATCTGTTGTCGCGTTGCGGATTCGTTCGTCATGCGGCGTTAGCTCCCGGACTTCGATGACTGATCGATCTTCTTCAAAAATCGCATCAAGTCCTCGCGTTTGAAGAGCCTGTATCCGTTTGCTGGATTCCGGTGCACAGGGATATCTCCCTGCTCAGCCCATTTTCGGAGCGTGTTTTGTGCGACACCAAGTATCTGGGCCGCCTCTGCAGTTTTCACGTATTCGCTCAGATTCTTCATGCGATTGGGTCCAAGAGCCATCGGGCTAGTCTTCATAGTCTAGCAAAGTCTTCAACTTGGCGATACGATGCTTGTACCTATTATGGGTATTCTAATCGCTCAAATCTCCGCAACAGTGAGGGAAACTAAATGTTCCGAATTTCGATTGTGGTGGCGCTCAGCATCGTATCTGCCTCAATGGTCTCAACCGCATTGCCATCTGACAATGTTGATGTGGCGGCGACGCCTAAGAACCGCGTCAATCACATGAGGGAACTGGTAACCTTTGCTGTCGATGAACTTGATGAAACCGCAACTTCTGACGCCAAGAAGAACACCGTGCTATTCCTCATTCGAGTTGCGTGGCATGAAGGGGCACAGCTCACTGCACGGCGTCAAAATGGTGGCGGACCCGGTAGGAGTTTCTTTCAGTTTGAGCCAGCCAAGGCGAAAGATGGGGTCGACTATGCCGTCACGAAGAAAGTAATCAGCGACATAGCTGCTGCGGGTGGGTCGACCTCGAAACGCGTTGAAGATTCCGCCAAAGACTTGGTCCTCGGTTCGCCTTGGCCCAACGGAGGCTTAATTGAAAAGCTGCTCGGTGGTGAGGATGAAGCAGTCGACCTATTCGGTATCTACTTGGCTAGAATTTCCTTGGGGGAAGAAAAAAGGTGTCAGGAACCGTTTGTTGACATTTGGGTTGAAGTTTGCTATTCTGTTTGGTTATGGGAAGAGCAAAGCGAGCGGCAGTTGGTGGTTTGATTTATCATGTGCTTAATCGTGCAAACGCAAAGAAAAGACAAAACGGTTCCTGACACCTTTTGCATTGCCCAATCTGACGGCCCGCACGGTCGTCCGGTCCGGTTCGGACGGCGATACGCGTACAAGTCGATTCGATATCCTCGGGCGTACAACTTCCCAAACCAATGGGGACGGGGGTACCACCAACTACGCGTACAATGTTGCTAGCCAATTGAATCAATTGACGGACCCGGTCGGTAACGTTACCAGATGGGGCTACGATCAAATGGGGCGTGCGACCTCGGAAGAACAGGTTGGCATTGGAACGCGATGGTATTCCTATTCGATAGATGGACTTTTGGCCAGTTACACGAACCGAGTCGGCGAACAAATCGAATATGCCTACAATTTGGGTGGGCAAGTGACTCAAGAAACGTGGACCGCCTCCAGCAGCAGTCCCGCTAAGACCCGCAGCTACGAATACAACACGCTGTCGCGATTGACCAAGATTTCGGATGCTAGCAATAATCAAGTTTCTTGGACCTACAACACTGCGGGCTTGGTCACCAACGAGACAACATTGATCCCGCTCGTGGGGGGGACGACGTCCACTGCGGGGTCGGGTCTAATCGACGGAGGCTCCAGTTCTAGCACTAGCACCAATATCGCATCTTCGGTCGGTTACGGTTATGATGCTTTCGGTAGAAACGTATCGACTCAGTTGTCGGTCAATGGTGTGCTTCAGTACACCGATGTGATGGGCTATGATCTTCGCAATCGGATGTCCAGCTTGGTGCGGACCGGCTCGGGGAACGCGAACGAGAACATGTGGACGACTTTCCAATTCAATAATCTCGATCAAATCGTTGGTTCGCGACGTGGTTCCGGCTCGACCGCTGGTAGCAATCTGGAATTGATTCAGACGATTACTCGCGATCAAATCGGTCGCCCGACTCAAATCGCCTACACAGCCAACAATCCTGGCGGGACCAGCCCGTTGGATTCGTATAGCATGCAGTACGTCAGCGGCAGCGATCGACTCGCTTCGCAAACGA
>JBIKLJ010000136.1:0-13567 GCA_044359895.1 Pirellula sp. | reverse complement strand
CTCCGACCCATTAGTTAAGCATCCTCCATGAGACATTTGACGACCGTATCTGGAAAGTCAACCGCTGAGTCCTTTGTGGCCTACCTACTGACCCAGGGGATTTCAACGCATGTCGAGCCCATCGCGGTAGCTCAAGACCAATGGGACGTCTGGGTCAGAGACGAAGACAAAAGCGCTCAAGCGAAGTCCATCTTCGAAGAGTTCATGTTGTCGCCCAACGACCCTAAGTATTCGGATGCGATACGCCAAGCGAAGTCCATTCTACAGGAACAAAAACAGAAGGAATTGGAACGAAGAAGGAACATTCAAACACCTTCGATGCCCTCCAACAGAAACCTATTTGGCAGAGGAATGCCACCGTTAACGCTCACGTTGATCGTGCTTTGTTGTGCCATTGGGATTTTGAGCGGCTTTCAAAATCCTGGACCGGATAACTGGTTCGGCCGAATTGCTTTGAAGCAATTGAAGTTTGTGGATTTAAGTCTGTATCTTAAGACAGGCGATCCTGCCGCTTCGTTAAAACTGGGCGAACTGTGGCGGATTTTTACACCTGCATTCCTGCATGGTGATGCCATTCACTTGTTGCTGAATATGCTGTCGCTGGCTTCCTTAGGCAAGCTAGCCGAAAGACTAGAAGGGACAGGCCGTTACGCGATCATTGTCGCAATCGTTGCAATGGCTTCGCACTTGCTTCAAGGGTTAATGCCCTTGGACTTCTTCGGCTCGCCAAACTTCGTGGGTATCTCCGGTGTCGTTTTTGGCCTTCTTGGTTACTTGGGAATGAAGACAACTTTGCGTCCAGACATCGGATTTCGTCTTGCACCGCAAGCCTATGTGATGACTGGCTTAATCCTTGTATTGGGGTTCGCGGGGAATGCCACTGGCTTTGCCTTAGCGAATATGGCGCACCTTGGTGGACTGGTTGCAGGCATTGCTCTTGGATACGTGATGAGCAATCCAAGGTTTGACCGCAGGTAAAGGCAGCATGACTTGCATTTCACAAGCGAATGAACATTCCACTCGTTAAGATCTACCTACATCCGTCCAGCGCTGAAGCATCTTGGTGACTTCCAGCTCCAGGGCGGCCATGTTTCCGAGATTGACAATCACGTCCGTAGCATGCGATCGTTTCTTCTCTAGGCTTAGTTGGGCAGATTCACGCTGCTGCCAATCGATTAGACTCCAACCACGAGACGCAGCCCAGGATTCTCGCAGTTCGGCCGAAGTTTCTACAAACACCACTTTGTTGCAATAGGGAAGCCAGCCGCCTTCGATCAGCAACGGCGCGTCGAGCACGATGTATTTCAAACCAGGTTCGAGTCGAAGCGATTGAAGCTGGAGCTTTGCGATCTCACGAATGCGAGGGTGCACAATCGCTTCTAATTGCTTACGGCGGTTTGTTGGTTCACCAGAGTTTCCAAAAACCAAGACTGCAAGTTTTTTGCGATCGATCGTAGGCCTATTGGCAGATCCTGCATCCGAAAAGATCCCGTCACCAAAGAGTTCACGGAGTTGCTGAATGACAACCGGTTCTTTCAATACGTCGTGGCCTATGGCATCTGCTAGGATCACTTTGGCACCTCGCTTCTGCAGCAAGTCTGTCAACGTGGATTTACCACTCGCGACGCCACCAATGATTCCAATCACGATTGGATATTCGCTTTTCTGGTTCATAGCAATTCACAGCTTGCCCAATTGGGACCATGTTTGATGTCCACTTTCAGCGGAACATCTAAGGGCAAAACCGTGATCATTTTCCCCCGAACGATGTTCGCAAAACGGTCGACATAATCTTCTCGCACCTCGAAGACCAGTTCATCATGAATTTGCAGCAGCATTCTAGCTGGCCAATTCAGTGATTTCATTTCCGAACTAATCGCAATCATGGCCAGCTTAATCATGTCGGCCGCCGAGCCTTGAATGACGGTATTGATTGCCATCCGCTCCGGTTCAAGAAGTTGCTTCTTCTTGTTATCAGGCAAGCTCTCGTAATCGCGAATACCGCGTAAGATTCTTTTTCGGCCGGACATTGTCGTTACATAACCCAAGCTACGACAGCTCATCAAGGTAGAGCTAATAAAGTCCCGCACTCCAGGATACTTTGCGAAGTAGGCATCGATGAAGTCGCTCGCGTCCGACCTTGGGATACCCAGCGCTTTGGCCAACCCAAAGGGGCTTTGGCCATAAAGAATTCCAAAACTGATCGCCTTGGCACTGCGTCGCATGGCACTTGTGACTTGGTCCTCAGAAATTCCGTTGACTTGGGCTGCTACGCTCGTGTGAATATCCAAATCGTTTTGAAAAGCTCGGTGCAAGGATGCGTCACCGCAATAATGCGCTAACACTCGGAGCTCGATTTGCGAGTAATCGGCGGTCATGAGCCTCCAATCGGGATCCCGGGGTAAGAAGGCCGATCGGATCGAGCGTCCTTCTGCCGTTCGAACAGGGATGTTCTGCAAATTGGGCTCGACACTACTAAGACGCCCTGTAGCGGCGATATCTTGCCTGAACGAAGTGTGGATTCGATGGGTGATCGGACTGATCAAACGGGGTAGCGATTCTACATAGGTATTGATCAGCTTGGTCAATTGCCGATACTCCACAATCTTTGCGGGAAGTGGGTGTTCCGCAGCTAGTTCTTCAAGGACTTCCGCATCCGTGCTGGGGCCCGTCTTTGTTTTCTTGACAACGCGCAGACCAAGCTTATCGAACAGGATGTTAGCAAGCTGTTTGGGACTGTCAGGATTGAACTCTTGTCCAGCGAGCTCCATGATGGTTAAACGCAAGGCGTCGGCCTGCGATTGAAATTCACCCCGCAGGTCTTCCAGGCGATCGGTATCGATGCGAATTCCCTCGGACTCCATTTCGGACAGAACGCCGATCAGCGGTATCTCTAAACGTTGCATCACCTCCAACAAACCTTCTTCTTCCAGTCGATCCTTCATGGGTTTTAGCAACCGGAAGGGGACGTCGACATCTTCGCACGCGTAAGTCGCAACGCGATCGATGGGAACTTGATTCATGGTGATTTGGTCCTTGCCGGTACCAATCAAAGATTCAATGGGGATGTTGGTATGACCAAGCCAGCGTTTCGCGATATCGTCCAGTCCGTGATTTCTACCCCCTGCGTCCAACAAATAATCGGCCACCATGGTATCGAATCCAATGGTTCGAATCGGTATCCCGTGCGAACGAAGAACAATGGCGTCATATTTGATATTCTGTCCTACAAAGGTTTTGGTGGCATCATCTAAAATCGGGGCAAGATGTTCGCGAACCGTCTTCAGATCCAAGTGGGATTCACCCTCGGGACCGAGGACCGGCAGATAAGCAGCCTGTCCTTCCGCCCATGACAAACTGATACCAACCAAGGCGGCATCGCGTGGGCGTGTCGACGTTGTTTCCGTATCGATCGCGATGACTGTCGCGTTCTGTAGCTCAAGCACCAAGGCTTCCAGTTGCTTGAGAGTACGAATGGTTTGGTAACCTTCGAACGACAACCGAAACGGCGGCGAGTCATCCAAGTCCTTCAACATGGAAACAAAGGAATCGGATAACTTGCGAAACCCAAGTTCACGAAACATGTCCAGCGCCTGCTGTCGATCAAACACACCTGGGCGCATTTGAGACCAGGGAAGTTCGATTGGGCAATCACGTTTTAAGCGAACAAGATCACGACTCATGATGGCCAAGTGCTGATTGCTTCGCAGGTTTTCTCTTTTCTTATCCCCCGGAACCTGATCTAGGTTTGCATAGATCTCATCCAGCGATTCAAACTGGTCCAGCAACTGCTGCGCGGCCTTGGGTCCAATGGAAGGAACCCCCGGGACATTGTCCACCGAATCGCCGACTAGAGACTGAAAGTCGACCACTTGCTCGGGCCGAATGCCCCACACATTCTTGAGCTCTGGTTCCCCGAACAGTTCATTTTTGCGAACGTTCAGCATCTGGATTTGAGGTGACAGCAATTGGCGGCAATCTTTGTCGCTGGTTACCAGCAAAACCCGAGCGCCATGACCTTGCGCTTGGTCTGCCAAAGTCGCCATGAGATCATCGGCTTCGTAGTCCGGCATGGAAATCTTCGGAACGGCAAGAGTCTCGAGACACCGCTGAATCAGGGGAATTTGATCGCGAAGACCATCTGGCATGGGTGCACGATTTGCCTTGTATTGGTCGTATATCTCATTCCGGAACGTGGGTCCCGATTCGTCGAAGGTGCATACTAAAAAATCGGGTTTCCATTGCTCTAATAGATTCGCGATATCCCGTAGGAAACCATGCGCCGCTCCGACCTGGATGCCTTGCGGGCTGGTCATGGTGGGCATGGCATGGAACACTTGGTAAATCAAAGAATGTGAATCCACGAGGACCACCAGATCACCCTCCTGAGGAAAAGGATGTTTAGGCGGCGATGGAATCGCATCCTGAAAATTCGAATCTTTGGCTGGCCCAGCTGGTGGATCTATTTCGGTATTAATTGGCGATGGCTCAAATAACTCATCGAAACCAGCAAGCATAGGCTGAGATTTTGGAGATCGCTTTACCATTCAAATAACAACTGTTAAATCCAAAAGAGCATAGGGATTGGTCGCAACTCAACCACGGAAAAGCTTAGCTTAACGCTGTGATGCCAATCGCGGAATCCAAGATGGCTAGGGTCCGCTTTTCTTTGGGTTTTGCCTGTGGCTTTTCGATCTTCCGCCCACCCGCTTAAAGCTCATATAGCCAAAAACGCGTTCTTGCAAGGGAAACCGAGTGCGCGTTACAATGAAGTCCGTGCGATTTGGGTTCTCGAGTATCATCAATATGGAGTTACATCATGGGAAAGCTGTTTGGTTTTGGATTGTTCGTGTTGGCAATGGTTGCTGCAATGGGGCAACAACAAATTAGCCAAGCTAAGGATTGCTGTGTTAAGCCCGTCTGCTGCGTTCCACCACCACCGCCACCCGTCGAAGTGTCGTGGTGCGTCGAAGATCCTTGCACGTGCTGCAAGTACACTGTTACCGCTTGCTTACCTGCATGTTGCAAGTGCGAGACACCGTGCCTCGTAGGCTGGAAACCAGGTCTATTGGGACGCAAAATTTTGACCTACAAGTTCGCTTGTGGCGAATGCGTCGATGTCGTCATCACCAAGCACGGCAAGACAATTGTTCGCGACTAGTCTTTGACTCTGTCACAAGGCAAACCAACGAAACGTCGCTCTTTTTGAGCGACGTTTTTTATCGATGCGACTTGTTCTTTTTACCGGAACTACTTTCCCATGCCAGCTATTGCAAACAATTATCTTGCTGTCTCCCAGCAAACCCTGCAAGTCGCTGAAATAACACGCTTGGCTTAGTGACTATTCCGGAATGAGCATCCACTTGAATTCGCCCCATGGCATCGCAGTGCAATCGAAAACTTTTAATATGAGCCTTAATACCATAGTGCCAATTCCCTGGATAGTATTAGTCAGCCGACTCGTTTCGATTTTTGTGTTCAGCCTGTACGTGCCGATGCATGCACAATCAGCACCACCCAACGTCGTATTCATACTTGCAGACGACTTGGGTTATGGTGAACTTGGATGCTATGGTCAAACCAAGATTCGAACACCGAATCTTGACCGTCTAGCAAGCCAAGGAATGCGACTAGTTCAGCATTACTCGGGCGCACCCGTTTGCGCACCTTCGAGATGCGTTTTGCTGACAGGCCAAAACTTGACTCATGCAGAGATTCGCGGAAACCGAGATTCAGGTAATGGCCGACCTTTTCCAGGACAATGGCCTTTGACAGCCGACATCGTCACTTTAGCAGAGATGTTTCAAGGCCAGGGATACGCAACCGGAGGGTTTGGAAAATGGGGCCTCGGACCAACGGATTCCAGCGGATCACCCATTCGGCAGGGCTTCGACCGTTTCTTTGGCTACAACTGTCAACGCAATGCCCATAGCTACTACCCGCCGTTCCTGGACAGCGACGAATCCACCGTGGTCATCAACGAGCGTCCTGTTGCCGCACAAAAACGCAAACCTAACGGGGATGTCTCGGCAGAGGATTATCGATCGGAAAATTATGCACCCGATGTCATTATGATCGAAGCCTTGAAGTTCCTTGACCAAAACGCAAGTCGCCCATTCTTTTTGTATTTGCCCATGGTGGAGCCTCATGTGGCCATGCAACCCAAGCAGGAGTGGATTGATCAATACCCCTTATCATGGGATGAAGAGTTTGGGGCATATCGCGGCGAAAATGGCTACCTTCCTCATCCGAGACCCCGCGCAGCCTATGCGGCCATGATCTCCGATCTCGACGATCATGTTGGCAAGGTGATGGCGAAACTGGATAACTTGGGAATCGCGGAAAATACGCTCATCGTGTTTACCTCGGACAATGGCCCGACCCATCGCGGACAAGATCCACGATGGCATGTGGGTGGAGCAGCTTGTGATTTTTTTGATTCGACCGCCGGGCTCAAAGGCTTCAAGGGGAGTTGTGACGAGGGAGGTATCCGGGTGCCTTGCATTGTCAAATGGCCGGGGAAAATCCAACCAGGAACAACCTCTTCCGTTCCTTCTTACTTTGCAGATTGGTTCCCTACCCTATGCTCGATGGTAGGAGGGCCACTTCCCAATCCAGAACAGCAACCGATGGATGGAATCGATTTAAAGGCTGCCCTTCTCGGGGAGCAAGTCGTGGATCGAAAAGAACCCATGATGTGGGAATTCCCAGAGTATGGTGGCTATGTTGCTATTCGAGATGGAAACTGGAAAGCCTTGCGTCGCGGCTTGAAAACCAAGACACCCGGTCGATGGGAGTTGTATGATCTGGAGGCAGACCCTGCCGAAGCGAACAACCTAGCGGGAGAATTTCCCGATATCGTACAGCGATTGGAGAAAGCCCATCGCCAAACAAGAAAAAGCCAACCCAACTTCCCATTCGAATTCTTCGATCGATAAACGCGTCGCGGATTGTTTCCAAAACAACCCGCGACAAAACTCGCAATTGGAAAACGCCTCAGGTCAATACGAGCGGACTGCACTGCATGCATTTTGGCGATGGTTTTGGTAACCATAATCGCGTTCCCTTATTTTGAGATCTGCGTTTTGCGTAAGTGACGTTGCCAACGTTGGTCACACAGTTACCTCTGAAGGGAAACCTAACCCAGCCGATTCGTGGCAGATTTCGAGAGCTTTTTCCATTGTTTCCAACAATCTCCGATGCGTCCGTTGACTACCGAAAGCGTGTAGACTTTGTTAAGCTGTCTATGCAGGTTCCGTTCTCTCTGACTAAGAGCGCCAAAGCATGACCAAATTGACAGATTACATGCATACCGCTGAAGCAGCGGATTATTTGGGAGTCCATCACAACACGCTTCGAAAATAGGCGTCGCGCGGCGAAATCCCGATGCATCGAAATCCGGCCAATGGCTACCGATTGTTCAACTATCCATCGGCAAGACATTCACTTCCGAGCAACAACAATGGCTCGACCGTATCCAACAGCACTTGGCCGAAAACCTCTCAATCGACGAAGAGGATTTTGAATACATGCCTTCGCTCGAGGGAGCTGGGGGATGGGGCAAGGCAAACAAAGTCTTTGGCGGCGGGCTTACGGAACTTTTGCAAAAACTAAATGCGGCTTTGGCTGCATGATTCAAAGCGTCTCTATTCAAATTTCGAAATCAATGGATCCTGAGTCTAAACTCGACGACTTGCTCGCGTTACACGAAAGCGAAATCGTCGAATTCAAAAAAGCAGAGAGCAACTTCCATTTCAATGACTGAACACGCTGAAATGGAACGAACTGAGATCGATCGTATGGTCTGGGACATTCTGCCAGCTTGGATGGACGAAAAAAAGAAACGGACCAGAGTTGAAAATCTTCTTCGCGTACTCAGGGAGAGTGGGAAGATTACGAATCATAGAAATGGTCCAAAATCCATCTGGCGTTTGGCTCCTTCCACGAGTGAGTAGACGCCGGAACAAATCACAAAAGTACGGCAAAAGTACGGCAAAAGTACGGCAAGACTTATTTAAATTAGCGGCAAAACGTTGAAAAACGGTTCACGCAAGTACGGCAAAACACGAATAACGCAAGAATTGTAGAATTCAACGACACGTCAGATATTGTCAATAAACTTTGGGGCTTCTGCCATTCGCTTCGCCACGATGGCATCGACTATGGGGACTACATCGAGCAGATCACCTACCTGCTATTCCTCAAGATGGCCGACGAAAAAGGGGTAGAGGTTCCCAAGGGATGCGACTGGCCCAAGCTGCGCGATACATCCGGCACGGACCTAACCGATTTCTATGTTGACCTGTTGCGAACTCTTGCCAAGCAACCCGGCATCCTGGGCGACATTTTTGCCGACTCGCAATCACGGTTCAACAATCCAGTCAGCCTCAAACGGCTGATCAATCTTATCGACGAAACCGAGTGGACCACGCTTGGAGTTGACGTTAAGGCTCAAGCCTATGAAGGACTGCTAGAAAAGGCAGCCAACGAAGGCAAGAAGGGAGCGGGGCAGTACTCGTCCCCACCGAAGCCGAACTCGCCCGCCGCGAAAACCGCTCCTACGATCCCGCCTCCGAACTGCTCGCCCGTATCCAAACCGAACGCGAACAAAGCGGCGAACCAAGTAAAGTAACAACAAAGAGAGCAAGAGCCGCTACGCGGAAGTGAGGTTGGAATGAATGCACACAAGTCGCTCGATGCTGGTCTTGAAGATATTGTTTTCGGTCTAGTCGCGCCTATTGGAACCGATCTTGACCCGGTGTGCCGTGCACTTGCGGTAACTCTCGAGCGGCTGGGATATGTTTCTCGACTCGTGCGACTCACTGATTATCTTCATGAAGATCGCGACAAGTTCAAATTGGATTTGGAACATGCAAATGAGGCCGAGCGTTACGAGAAATAGATGACGGCAGGCACGACTTTTCGCAAGACGATGGGAGGCGTACAAAGGAACTGACACTTTATGGATTCCCGACAAAGGTGCGTGTCTCGTCTATCGCACACGGCTCTGCCACCAGTCGTACATGTCGAACAAGGTCTCCCGAATGTTCTCGCCATGCCGAGCTCGTGAATCCGACCATTCTTTGGAGCTCAATAACAACGGAAGCGTTGCTTCCCAATCTTCCTGATTGGACAGTTGCAACATGTGTCTTACGATCCATTCTGCGGATTGATCGTCAACGCTGGTTCGCCAAAGCAAATCAAAACTTCGCAATGGTTGATGCGTAGTTACCAGCAATCGAATTCGCTTTTGCCAGCACGCTGTCTGAATCCACCAGCGAGACCAAAGGGAAACCTGTTCATACCCGTCCAAAACTACGATCGAATCCCGTGGCCAGTCAGACGTCGAAACTTGCTGACCACGTGCCGATTCCGGTGTTCGACTCAATCGTTCATGCACAAGGGGAATATCTGGAAAGCGAGTCAAAAAATCTTTTTGAAGTGCATCCAACAATGTCGATTTGCCTGTTCCATGCGGCCCAACGATCATGCCCCGTCGCGACCGTAGCGCGAGAAATCGGTCGGATAGCGATTGAATACTATCCCTTCCAAAAAACTCATAGTCGATCGCGCCGGGCTGGATAAAGCGTGAGGAAAATGGATTGGAACTCATTTTGATTTTCGTAAGAGAGGTTCCACGCCGATGAGCAAGAAATGGTCTACTTGTTTTTCTGAATCATCCACTTAACAATCGACGACATTCACCGCTAGGCCACCGAGAGACGTTTCTTTATACTTCACTTGCATGTCTACACCTGTTTGTCGCATCGTTTCAATGACTCGATCCAGCGAAACGAAATGCTTTCCGTTTCCATAAAGGACCGCTAAACGTGCAGCGTTGATGGCTTTCGTCGCACCCATCGTGTTGCGTTCGATACAGGGGACTTGAACCAGCCCGCCGATCGGATCACAGGTTAATCCCAAATTGTGCTCCATGCCTATTTCCGCAGCATTTTCAATTTGCTCCACCGAGCCACCCATACATGCTGCTAACCCAGCCGCCGCCATACTGCAAGCTACCCCAACTTCCCCCTGGCATCCCATTTCTGCAGCCGACAACGATGCATTTCGTTTGTACAAAAGCCCGATCGCCCCAGCCGTCTTCAAAAAGCGATGCACCCCTGCCCGGTTCGCCTCTGGATAAAAGTAAACATAGTAGGCAAGAACAGCTGGAATGATCCCTGCCGCGCCATTGGTCGGAGCCGTAACGACTCGCCCGCCCGCTGCGTTTTCTTCGTTGACAGCCAACGCGAACAAACTGACCCAATCCAACAACCGCAACGGATCCGCATTCGCAGCAACCGTCGCCTTGGCCAAAAATCGCTGTGAAGGACGCAAGTCCGAGGGAATACTTCCAACCTCAACTGGCTCACCAGGCTTCGTTCCACTTAGCTTTTGAAAAATCTCGGGGGCCCTTCTCGGAATCCGAAGGGAACCAGGCAAAATTCCCTTAGCCTGACAACCCTTTGCGATACAGTCGCTCATCACGTTCCAAAGATGGTCCAACTGGGCGGCAATTTGGTCCGGCGTGCGACCAACACACTCATTGCGGTCAACCAGCTCCTCAATCGTTATCCCATCCCGAGTGCACATCGACAGCAATTCCTTGGCATTGCAAAATGGATAAGGAAACACATTGGTTTCATTCTCAGGAACGGCTGTTTTTGAAATCTCGCTTGGTTCAGGAACAGCTTCAAAGAGCCTCTGAAACTCCTTCAACGAGTAAACAAACCCACCTCCCGTAGAAAAATACTGGTCGTCTAGCAAAAGCCGCCCATCTGCGGCGTACGCAAAAAAATGCATGGCGTTCGGATGCTGCGGCAAAGTCTCTTTCATGAGCCAGAGGAGGTCAGTCTTCGGATGAAAATCAATCTCGAACTGATCGACCAATCGGAGCCGCCCCGATTCGCGAATCCCTCGCACCGTGGCTTCGATCCTCTCAGGCTCGGTCCGATCCGGCAAGCAGCCGGAAAGCCCGGCCAAAATGGCTCCATCGGTTGCGTGCCCCGCACCTGTCAAAGCAAGTGACCCGTACAACTTCACGACCAACCGAGCCATCGAATCGGCACTTTTGTCCGAACCGATCCGACCTAAAGTCGAAACGCATTCGCTAGCAAAGCGATAAGCGGCAACCATGGGTCCTACGGTGTGGGAACTAGAAGGCCCCACCCCCACCTTGAACAACTCAAAAATGCTAATCATCCATCGATCCTCGGGCAGAAAGTAGTTCACGGTGCTGTAGATGTTACGATAATTCGATACACTTTGGGCAGCAATGCGACATGGAGCGAAGCAGCGAATTGTAAGCTATTTTGTTTCGTTGCCTTCTAGCTTCCCGAATTCCTGACTCTATTTCCCATCCAACGCGACGACGCTTATGCCGACCACGGACGAAGTTCTGGCTCAGACCTGGCAGATTCATCAACAAGGAAACGCCGCACATGCAGAGCAAGTGTATCGTTCGGTACTAGAACGCGAGCCCAAGCACGTCAATGCTTGGTGTTACTACGGAATTGCGCTGCATGACCTAAAAAAATACCAACAATCGGTCATCGCCTACGAGCAGGCGATTTCTCTTCAGCCCAACTTCCCAGTGGCGCTCAACAACATGGGCAATTCGCTCCGTTATTTGGGCCGTGTGGAGGATGCAGACCGTGCGTTCCAAAAGGCGATCGACCTTTCGCCCAACTACTTCAATGCTTTTCGAAATCGCGGAACACTGCACGCATGGACAGGCCGCATCGATTTGGCTTTCAAGTACTACCATCAAGCCATGTTGCTTAACCCTACCGACGCGGAATTGCATCGAAACTTAGGCGTTATTCATTTGTTGCAAGGCAACTTTGAAGAGGGATGGCGGGAGTATGACTATCGTTGGCAGTGCAATGAAGCCATCCAACACAATTACTCCAAACCAAAATGGACCGGGCAACCTTTGGAAGGGAAAAAAGTTCTTCTCTACTGTGAACAAGGGCTTGGAGACACGATTCATTTCATCCGATTCGCCAAGTCGCTTCAAGATCTTGGCGCCACGACCATTGTTCATATCCAACCAGCCCTTCTCGCTCTCTTGCAGGGTTGCAAAGGTATCAGTCAACTCGTACCCAATTCGCTGCCTCTCGATCAACCGTTCGACTACCACTGTTCCCTGTTGGACGTAGCAAAAGTTCTGAAGATCAACGACACCAATACGCCGAAAGAAGTGCCATACATCCAAGTCCCGGACCGTCTGATCGAATATTGGGGAAATGTTTTTGCAAAGTCACTGCCACCTTCCAATCGCCGAATCGGCATCGTCTGGCAAGGAAATCCGGATCATCAGGCGGACATGTTCCGATCCGTCCCACTTTCTGCCCTAGCGCCGCTCGCCGACATCGAAGGCGTGCAATTGATTTCTCTTCAGCAAGGTCACGGAACCGAGCAACTGAAGACCTGGGCAGGCAGCAAGCCCATAGCCTGTCTCCCTAGCGACATCGACAAAAGTAGCGGCGCGTTCATGGACACCGCAGCCATCATCCATCACTTGGATTACGTGGTAACAAGCGACACGTCGATGGCTCACCTTGCGGGTGCGCTGGGAATGCCAACGTGTGTCATGCTAGGCTTTACGCCCGACTGGCGATGGCTACAAGATCGAATCGATAGCCCTTGGTACCCAACGCTAAGCCTGTTCCGCCAACAGAAAATCGGCGACTGGCTCTCGGTCACCCACGAGATCAAAAAGTACCTGGAGCAGGTTTGATCGTATCAGTACTTTACTTGGATCAGTGAATCTAACGTCGAACGGATTTGTTTTTCTGCAGCTTCGCCCCCGCCAACCACGATCCTCACGATCTTTCCATTGGCATCAATAATAACCGTCTGCGGAATCGCTTCCGCAAAGTAAGCCCTCGCAACCGCTCCATCGGAATCGAGAGCAACGGTTGGCTTGATTTCCAACTTGCCCAGCATCGACTTAATCTCCGCCGGCTTTTGTTCAATATTGACTGCAATCAACTGGACGTTAACACCGCGATACTCTTGAGCAATCTCGTTCAGTTTCGGAAGGGAAGCTATGCAGGGGCCACACCAAGTTGCCCAAAAGTCGAGCAACACAATCTTTCCTCGCAAGTCTTCCAACCGAATCCGCTCCCCTTCCAAAAGAGGCAATTCAAAAGCGGGAGCTATCGCCCCCACTAAGGCTTCTAATTGCGGACTCATGCCGTTGCCGCTCCCACCCTTGGCCTCTGCGTCGGGATCATCGAGATCGTTCACGAACTTGGGATCGGGAGCATTCTCTAGCTTCCATTTTCCGAATCGGCTCTTGGTCGCTTCAGCCGCGATCGCATCCCCAAGCACAAGTCGGTTCACCGAAGCCAAGTCAACTTGACATTCGCCTAACTGTGGATGCATACCCGATAGAATGTTATCGCTGATCGCTGATGGAACCATGCTAATACGCGCCCCCGTATCAAACAACGCCTGACACTGGAGCTCTGCCAATGACTCACTCGCATTCGAGATTCCCGCTTCTCTCTTCTGGGGTTCACTCGTTTCAGCTTGACTCGTTTGTGTTTCGCTCTTTTCC
>JBIKLJ010000020.1:0-39649 GCA_044359895.1 Pirellula sp. | reverse complement strand
AAGGTGCAGGCCCCAGCCAGAGATTCCAGTCGACAATCTCCGGGGAAGGTGTTGGTTCCGAAGGCAACCAGGCCGATTCGATGGAAGGGGTGTAGACCGATGCGTACAACGTGTGCAGTTTCCCCAGTCGACCGGACTGCGCTATCTGAACAGCTTGGACAAAGTTAGGTACGCTCCGCCGTTGCGTTCCTGCTTGAAAGACTCGCCCCGTTTTTGCAAACGTTGTTGCAATTGCTTGACAATATTCAATCGTCAGCCCGCACGGCTTTTCGCAATAAACATCCTTGCCAGCTTCCGCAGCCATGATCGACGCGGACGCATGCCAGCGATCCCCCGTTGCGATCAGGCACGTATCAATATCCCTACGGCCCAAAATCTCGCGAAAGTCGCGGACGGTTTTGCAGTCTTGATTGTTGTAGTGGTCGTCCACCAGCTTTTTGCCAGCCTGACGCCTTGACTCTTGAACATCGGCGATGGCAACACATTGAACATCTGACAACTTGAGCATTGCTTGCAAGTCATACGTACAACGTGGGCCAATCCCAATCACTCCCAACGTGATGCGCTCACTTGGAGCGGTCGCACCATCGCGGCCAAGCGCGCTAGAGGGCACAATGGTTGGCGCTGCATATAGAGCACTCACCGCCACAGATTGTTTCAAAAACGAACGCCGCGAACGACCTTGCTGGAAGATTTTCATTGGGACACTTTACCAAGAGAGGATGAAATAGAGAGGACAAGGATGAAAAGGTGATTCCGTGAGCACATCGACGCAAGGATTCAAAGGCAAGCATGTTCAAGTTCATCACGTTCTTTCCCTTTTTCACCCTGGCCTACATGCAGCTGCCTGTGATCTCGAACCCTAGATCTTGAATCATTTCGTAGTCTTCTTGCGGAGGCTGCCCTTCGGTCGTTAGATAATCACCCACGAAAATGCTGTTGGCGATGTAAAGCCCGAAGGGTTGCATGGAGCGCAAATGACGCTCGCGCCCTCCTGCAATCCTCAACTCGCTTCGGGGGTTCACAAAGCGGAACATGCACAAAGCTCGAAGACAGTCTCGAGGATTCAGATACTCTTGACGTTCCAGCGGAGTCCCATCAATCGAATGAAGGAAGTTGAGCGGAATGGATTCTACGGACAGATCGTGCAGTTCGAATGCCATGGCAACAATGTCCTCGGGTTTCTCACCCATACCGACGATCCCGCCGCTGCATAATTCCATGCCTGCTGCCCGAACGTTCTTTAATGTCTGCACTCGATCTTCGAAAGTATGCGTGGTGCAAATCTCCGGATAGTACTCTCGACTGGTGTTGAGATTGTGGTTCACTTTGTCGACTCCCGCCGCTTTCAGCCGCTGAGCTTGTTGTTCATCCAACAGGCCAAGGCATGCGCAAATGTTCAAGCCGTACTGCTCTTTGATTTGCGGAACGATCGTCTCCACCGCTTTCATTTCGCGTTCGTTCGGAGCACGGCCACTGATCACGATGCAGTAGGTCTTGCTCTTGCGTTCGGCAGCCAAACGGGCGCCGTCCAATAACTTATCGCGACTCAGAATGTTGTACTTCGGGATGGGAGCATCCGAAATCTTCGATTGACTGCAGTAGTTGCAATCCTCAGGGCACAGTCCGCTTTTGGCATTCATGAGAAAGTATAGCTGCACCGTCTTCGCGAAAAACCGGTGCCGTATTCGATACGCACTCGAAATCAGATCCAACAAATCGTCATCCGTTGATTTCAAAATCGACACCGCTTGGTCGCGACTGCAGGGGGTACCGGCCAGGACGGAGGTCGCTAGAGCCTGCCAAACGGAATCGGCGCGAGAATCAAGGGAAGCTTCGAGTGCAGTAGAAAGCATAGTGACGGATCAAAAGAGGAGAGAATCGGTTTGTACCAGGTGTCTCGATTGTACGTCGAAAACCCATTCTGCCAAAGGGTTTGTGCCTCACCGAATAATCGTTACCGCCCGCAGTCCGGAGAAAACAGCATATTTGACAGCATTCTCGGGACGATAGACTCAAAACGCTTCCGTTCTCAGGCTGTTGCAAACTCCTGCGCCGTCTGCTCCTCCGACCCCTTTCGTTACCAAAGAGACTTCATGGCACATTCCAGTCCATACCTAGACGATGTGGAGGATCCACAGGACGAAGATCTCAAACTGATCTCGCGTCGAAAAAGTCCCAAGGATGGTGCCCAGCCGCAATCTCCTCTCGAGACCTACTTGCGGGAAATCAACGAAACCAAACTTTTGACGGCCGAAGACGAGCAGATGTTGGCTCGTCAAATCGCAGTCGGAGACGTGCAAGCACGTGATCGCATGGTGCGGGCGAATTTACGGCTGGTCGTGAATATCGCTCGCAGTTACGTGAGCAAAGGGCTTGCTTTGCAAGACCTGATCGAAGAGGGAAATTTAGGGCTGCTGCGTGCCGTGGAAGGATTCGATCCTGACATGGGGACCCGATTTAGCACGTACGCGAGTTACTGGATCAAGCAATCGATCAAACGCGCGTTGATCAATTCATCCAAAACCATTCGCATCCCAGCGTACATGGTGGAACTGCTCAGCAAGTGGAGACGAGCGACGGCTCGGTTAAGCGATGAACTGGGCCGAATGCCAACTCAAGAAGAAATCGCTAGAATTCTGGGGCTTCCTAAAAAGAAGCTCCCGATCATCAAGAAGGCCATCCAAGTCTATAACGCGACCCCACAAAGTGACCAAACCGATTCCGGCTGGTCCCTTGGCGAGATGGTGATGGACGAGCGGTTGCGAGCACCCGACGAGGTCATGGTCGACCACGATGTCTTGAAAACAGCGATTGAATTGCTGTCAACCTTGGACACTCGCGAAGCCACGGTCCTAAAAATGCGTTTCGGTCTCGACGACACAACTCCGCATACACTCAAAGAAATCGGTGCCGCTCTTGGTTTAACTCGCGAACGCGTTCGCCAGATTGAAACCGAAGCGCTCGCTCGCCTGCAACATGCGTTGAAAGATCCCAAAGAACGGATGGGCTTGGCGTAAACGAATTTACACAAGCTTTAAAAAAAGTGAGCCTGAGGCGCTAGCCGAGTTTTTTCGTATTGTAAAAATCGGCTAGTGGCTCAGGTTGAAAGAAACGAATAACGACTTTTGTCGGGGGCTTCTAATTCGTTCCACTTCAAGGCTTTTAAACCGCGAAGCCGCGAAGCCACTAATGGACTGCTGGCTGCTGCTGAGTCGCACAGTGGAAGGCCCCGAGCCCCCAGATAAAGTCCGAGGCATCCAAGCAAACCACTCGGCGATCGGGCATCAGATCCTGCAATATCCCAGCCGCATTCTCATCCGTTTCTCGGAACCCAAAGGTTGGCATCAGGACGATCTCATTGGCAATGTAAAAGTTGCAGTAGCTTTCAGGAACTCGCTTTCCCTGAATCAATCTAGGTGGTGGAGTCATCAATGGAACGATGTCCAGCATTCGGCCTTGTGCATCGGACATTTCCGTTAGCCGCTGCCGCTGTAGCTCCAGCTTCTCGGCGTTGGAATCGTCGCTGGAGTAAGACACGGCAGCCAGCACCAGACCAGGACGAACAAAACGCGCCAGCTGATCGATATGGCTATCGGTATCATCACCCGCCAGAGCTCCGCCATCCACCCAAAGGACTTTGGAAAGATCCAGCATTCGCTTCAGTTCGGCTTCGATCAATTCACGCGACCAATGGAAATTTCTGGTCGACGCCAAGAGACAGCTGCTGGTTGTCATCATGGTCCCTTGGCCGTCGGTTTCCATGCCTCCGCCTTCCCCCGTCAGCGCGCTCGCAAACGATTGCATGCAAGGTTCATCGATGGTTCGCAATTTCCCGTGGTGGTTCAATCGGTTGCAGATCAATTCCGATGCAAGCGTATCTTTTTCGTGCGGGTACTTGTTTCCCCATGCATTGAAACGCCATCGCGTCGCCCCCAACTTGCTGCCGTCCTTCGACAGTAAGAACGTTGGGCCAAAATCGCGAATCCACGTATCGTTGGTTGGAATATCATGGACCGTCACGTTTTGAACCCCGTCGAGCGCGTTTTCGCATTGCAACTGGGCTTCTGGCGTCCCACCTAAAACGTGAACGTGCTCTACCTCTGCAAGGATTCGAACCATTCGCTCCGTGACCAGCGGTATGCTTTCGAACTTCCCGATCCAGGTTTTGTGATTGTGCGGCCAGGAGATCCAGGTCGCTTCATGCTTCTCCCATTCTGCTACCCAACGATACCCTGCGGCACTTGAAGAGCTTTCTTGTCGGGTTCCTAATTGCTTGGGCTCGGTATCAAGTTGGCTGTCGTTTTGAAATGTCATTAGTCAATAAATCGTTTCGTAAGATCGCCGTATGCGTCGATACGCCGGTCTCGCAAGAATGGCCAATAGGTTCTCTGAGTGTTAATCTTGTTGAGATCGCAGTCCACGATCACCATTTCTTCCGCAGAATGGCTGGCTCGATGCAAAAGATTTCCGGCGGGATCAAATGCGAACGATGCCCCCCAAAACTCAATCGAATCCTCCACGCCAACTCGGTTGGCCGCCCCGACGAACACCCCGTTGGCAATTGCGTGCGACCGCATCATGGTCTCCCAGGATTCATGTTGGCTTCGGCCATAAACCGGTTTATCAGGAACGCTCCAACCAATCGCCGTGGGATACAAAAGGATCTCGGCTCCCTTGAGCGAAAACAAACGAGCCGCTTCGGGGTACCATTGATCCCAACAGACTCCGACCCCCAAAATCCCAAACTTTGTTTTTGCAACCGTAAAGCCTGTATCCCCAGGCGTGAAGTAAAACTTCTCGTAGTAAAGAGGATCATCTGGGATATGCATCTTGCGATAAAAACCAACCTGCGAACCATCGGTGTCGAACACGACCGCGGTGTTATGATAAAGCCCATGGGCGCGACGCTCGAAAATGGAACCGGTCACCACGACACCCAATTCACTTGCGACTTGGCTCATGGCTTGGCTGGTTGGGCCTGGGATGGATTCCGCCCATTCAAATCGAGCGTGCTCTTCGCTTTGGCAAGGGTAGGGGGCGTTAAACAATTCTTGCAGACATATGATGTTCGCCCCCTGCGACGCGGCTTGTCGCACGCGATCCATCGCCTTGGCGGTGTTCTCCGATTGATTTCCGGAGCAGGTCATTTGGACCATAGCGAGCCGAACAATGCGAGCATTCGACGTGGTCATGATGGTCTTCCTTAGGATGGAGGTTTCCAATGGCGATATTCGACGCCATGTTCTAAGGCTGCAAATCCACTTTGCCTAGTAGACGAAAGCTGCGGTTTTTCGAAGCAAGATCGTTACAGCGGTTCTAGCTGGCAATCGTCCAAGGCAACGCTAGCCCCACGCCCCATGTAACGCACCGAGATCAAAAGGCGAATTTCGTTCTCGCGGCGAATAATGGTTCCCTCAAACCCCTTGAATATGCCAGACTTCACACGAACTTTTTGCCCTGGCTCCAATCGCAGTTCGGGCGCCAACGGCGCATCGGTCAGGATAAGCTGCCGAATTTGACGCAAATCTTCAACGAGTTGAACCGGATCGCTAACCGGCATGTAGCGACTGACGCTGCCGGTACATACCGCGTTGTACCGGGCCATCTCATCCCCCTGGATAAAGACGTAATTCGGAAAAAGTGGCTCGACCGAGGTTCGGATTCGCCCCTGCGGGGATTTGTATCGCCTAGCGATCGTCGGTCCGAAAAAGGGAATCTGAATCTCCATCAATTGCCGCATCAACTTTTTTTCAAAGCGTGCCAATGTGTAAAGAGCCCACCAAGGAGCCATCTCGGTTGGGGCCGAGGAACCGTCTTCCGGCAGATCGAGAAGATTCAGCGGCCAAATGTCCTGTTCAGGTTTTAGTAATGGCATGAAAAACTCGGTCGCGGTTGCGGCGGGGGATAGACAGTTCGATCATTTCATTTTTCGTATCAACGAGCCCAAAATCTATCCCTTTTTTCCCAGAAAAAGCCTCATTCCCTGCGTGAATTTCTAAGAGAAGCTGCCAACCCGCCCGTCACGCTTCCCTAATTGCCAAATGCCCTTACTCTGGTTCGCCAAAGGGCGTTCCGCCTGATTCAATTGACGCGATCCGCCGGAATCTCTACCCTCCCCGGCGACCATTTGCAGAAAATGCGTAGAATAGCCGGCTTGATCTAGTCGCCACATTGACGTTGGGTTGTTTTTGTAAACACTCGCGAATCAAGGTTTTGACAATGCACGAGCCACCGCGACCACGGTTCGATTGAACTCCTGGGCGGAACAACGGGACAAGTCACTTTCGCACGAAGTAATAAAATGGATCTGCTGGAAAAAATTTGGGAAGGCACTACCAACACAATCAATGGTGTTTTGGGTGGTATCGATCGCGGGCTGACAACGTTTTTCGGGTCGGCAAATTCGCGACAGATCAAGCGATATACCGAGTACGCAAGGCAAGCCGGTGAACTCGAACCAAGAATGATGTCGCTCAGCGACGCAGAACTCCGCGAACAAACGGAGAAGTTCAAAAAGCGACTCAGCGACGGCGAAACACTGGATGACATCTTGGTCGAAGCCTTTGCCACGTGTCGCGAAGCTGGCCGTCGATTCATGCGCATGCGTCACTACGATGTTCAACTGGTCGGCGGGATGGTCTTGCATGGTGGCAACATCGCAGAAATGATCACGGGCGAAGGCAAAACGCTGGTTGCAACCCTACCAACCTATCTCAATGCGCTCGAAGGCAAAGGCGTTCACGTCGTTACCGTGAACGACTACTTGGCCCGACGCGATATGGAATGGATGGCACCGCTGTATATGGGCCTGGGCATGACCGTTGGGAACATCCAAAGCGGGATGGACAACGACGAACGTCAAAGGGCTTACGCCTGCGACATCACTTACGCCACCAACAATGAACTTGGCTTTGATTATCTGCGCGACAACATGCGCATGGCAGCTCGTGGGGATGATCGATTCGCCAAGCGACTGCAACAAGTTCAAGGACCACTGCATTACGCGGTGATCGACGAAGTTGACAACATCTTGATCGATGAAGCCCGTACCCCATTGATCATTTCGGGCCCCGCCTCACGCGACCTAGGCAAATACCAAGATGCTGACCGTGTCGCTCGAGCTCTGAAACGGGAAGAACATTTTGTCGTCAACGAAAAAGACCATACGGTCAATCTCACCGATGCAGGTATCCGAGAAGCGGAAAAGCTCGCGGGCGTCGAAAGCTTTTATACGGTCGGCAACATGGAATGGCCCCATTTGCTAGACAACGCTCTGAAAGCACACCAACTGTACAAACGCGATGTGAATTACGTCGTCAAAGACGGCGAAATCATTATCGTCGATGAATTCACAGGCCGCCTGATGGAAGGTCGCCAATGGAGCGATGGACTTCACCAGTCGGTCGAAGCAAAAGAAAATGTTCGCATCAAGGAAGAAACTCAAACCCTGGCGACCATCACGCTGCAAAACTTCTTCAAGCTTTACAAGAAGATCTCCGGAATGACGGGCACCGCCATGACCGAGGCAACCGAATTCAGCAAGATCTATAACCTGGGCGTTACCGCAATCCCTTCGAATCGTGGCCTCAAGCGAATCGAATTCTCGGACTCGATCTACTTGTCGGAGAAAGACAAATACGGTGCCGTTGCGGATGAAATCGAACGAGTTCACAAGTTTGACACCATCTACTTCAAGGACTCGAAGAAGGGTTTCGTAATCGGAACCATCGTCTCGCAAGATGATTCAACTGTGCAGCTCAAGAAATCCGATTCCAAAGAAATCGAAACCATTCCAAGCTCGGACGTGGAATCGATCGAGCGAGCAGGGCGCCCAATTTTGGTCGGCACCGTCTCCATCGAGAAGAGCGAACGCCTGTCGAAACTGCTAGACATGCGAGGGGTCAAACACGAAGTCTTGAACGCCAAACAACACAAACGCGAAGCGGAGATTATCGCTCAGGCCGGTCGCACCAAAGCCGTTACCATCGCAACGAATATGGCCGGCCGCGGAACCGATATCATCCTGGGTGGCAACCCAGAAACCATGGCCTGGGCCCAGCTCCAAGACAAATACCCCACTCGCTTGGAAGTCCCGAAAGAAGAATGGGAAACGCTCATCGCTGAAATCGATCAACGCGAGAAAATGAAGGAAGAGGGGGAACGTGTACGCGATATCGGCGGCCTGTATGTCATCGCTACCGAACGCCATGAATCCCGCCGGATCGACCTGCAGCTTCGTGGCCGGTGCGGCCGACAAGGGGACCCAGGATCCAGCCGATTCTACCTGTCGCTCGAAGATGACCTGATGAGAATCTTTGCGGGCGATTGGGTCCGCGAGTGGATGAAGCGGATGGGGATGGGCGAAGGGGACGCCATCGAAAGCCCCTATGTCTCGAAACGCATTTCGGGCGCCCAGAAGAAAGTGGAAGAACGGAACTTCGAACAGCGAAAGAGCCTGCTCGAATATGACGAAGTCATGGATTACCAGCGCAAAAAAGTTTATGGGTATCGCCAGCAAATTTTAGAAGGTACCAGCTGCCGCGACCTGGTAATGCAACAGCTTAAACAACAAATTGAAAGCAACGTCGAACAGTTTTGTGACCCACTGTACGGCCCCGAGTCGTACGCCAAATGGGCGGGATCAAGACTGGGCGTGCAACTGGAAGCCAAAGATTTCCGTGGTGTAGAAGCCAATACCGCCGTTGCCTTCGCGAAAGACCAAACGGAACGGACCGCTGAAACGCAAATCCTGGATGCCATCGACGAAAACTTGCCTGCCGAAGAGGAAAGCTCCGAATGGAACTGGGATGCGATGGCAAAATGGGTCAACACTCGATTTGGTTCGAACTACACGGTCAGTATGCTGAAAAAGATCGATCGCGATCGGATTGACGAAGAACTGATTGGTGTCGCTCAGAAAAGTATCGAAGCGATCGATCTGTCGGAAGGGGCTGCTTTCTTGAGCGATGAATTTGGGCTCAAAATGCTAGTCGGCTGGATGCGAAACAAATTCGGTATCGATATCGCCCTAGAAGACCTGCGCGGGGTAGAACCAGATCAGCTGAAGTCGCGACTGCTTGCAAAAGCGGAAGCCACCTACATCGAACGCGAATCACAGTTTCCCGTCATGGTGGCTTTTAACAAGTTCCAGCAACAAACAGGACCTCAGACCTACATGATCGATGGGGCAGCGTTGGCAGACTGGGCTTCGAATCGATTCGAAGAACCCAACGTGATGGAACAGCTCCAAGAATCCACCGAAAAATCAGCCGAGACAATGGTGCTGATCAGCCGCAAGAGCGTCGATCGCGCAAGCCAATTGCGCGAAGAAGCGGTGGCCAAAGTGGATGCCCTCTTCGGTCGCAGCACGCGCACCCTGTCCGAGACTTTGGCAGATGGTAGGGAAAACGTCGCCTCCGTCGCTCAATGGATGCGGGATAAACTGAAGTGGAACGGCGATGCGAACGACATCAAGAAGCTTACAAAAGATCAGCTCAAGAATAAATTCATGCAGCAGATCGACGATCGCCACTATCCAGAAATTCGCCGGATGGAACGGACTGTCTTGCTGACCCAACTGGATTCGGCATGGAAAGACCACCTGCTTGCTATGGACCACGTTCGAAGCAGCGTCAACTTCCGCAGCATGGGTCAAATGGACCCTAAAGTAGAATACAAACGCGAAGGAATGCGATTGTTCGAACAGATGTGGATGTCCATCGGCGAAAGAATGACCGATGTCATCTTCCGCATGGAAGCGATGGACAGCGATATCGTGGCGGACTCCTGGATCGAAACGAGCGCTACCCACGAATCGTTCGATGTAACGAGCGAACTGATGGCAGAAAAAGAAGCAGATCTAGCTGCTGCAGAACAAGTGAGCACAGAACCCGCTAAGGTCGAAACCATTCGCAACCGTTCAGAACGCGCTGGAAGAAACGATGCCTGCCCTTGCGGATCGGGCAAGAAATACAAAAATTGCTGCATGCGAAAGCAAATCTAAACAGAGCTCGCAAACTACAGCTTGAACGTATCTTCTTCGGTTTGTTCCGAATAGATAGGCAAGTAGCGATAGTAGACCTCAAGCATCATCGTGGCCATGCAGGTCGTGTAAAAACGACCGCCGCTCTCCGTGCTGTGACCGTCGTCCCAGTACCAACTTCCTGCTGCATGGCCAGAGGTCGCTTGGGAGGCCAACAGCCTGTCGCGCATCAACACGTTCCACTTATCCCATGCAGGCCCTCCGGCTTGCTTCATCACCTGAGTCGCATAGTAGTTGTAGTAGGTGTTTGACGGAGAAGGGCCATCCTTATCAAACTGCTCAATGGCGGACTTGATGGAAGGATGCTCTTTGGAAACCCCCGAGTACATTCTGCAAAGAACCGCACAAGCGGTTGTGCTTGGATTGTAGCCAGCCTTTTGGCGTACCGAATCATGACTGTAATGGTAGAAGCCGTTGTTGGGCCCCCACGACATCTGATCCAAGAAGACATTGGCCCGACGAACAACATCCAGATCCACCGACAGCCCACTCATCGCGCCACTCTTGAGGGCCATCATTTGCCAACCAACCACGGACGTGTCCCCAAGCCCTTTCGGACCATAATGCCACCCACCGGTCGATGGATTCTGAGCATAGGTCAAAAACGTAACTCCCGCCTGAGCCGCATCGAATAATGCGGGGTCACGTGTCATTCCAAACGCCTCGCACATCGCGATCGAAGCAATCCCGTGACCGTACATGTCATCCATCGGAATGCCGTTCACTTCACCGCCGACATACCAAGCATTGATCCCAGCTGTTTTGTCGAACTTCATGTTCTTGATCAAAAAGCTCAGCCCATTAAAGACCGTCGTTTTGTATTCCCCCTCTAAATGCGTTTGCCCCGCACCCAAGAAACACATCAAAGCGAGCCCCGTCGCAGCGTTGACACTAAATCTCTTTTTGCCTGGATGATCGCACTGACCGTTGCAGATTAACGAATGCGAGAGAGTCCACCCACCGGTACTTTTGTCTTGATGCAAAGCCAACCACTTCAAGGCTTGCGATACCGCCTTTTCCGTATCCGTTGATCCACCATACTTGCTCAACAAATCGCGTTTCACTTCCTTCGATCGCCCATTCATGGCAGCCAACATGGCAGCGTTGGCTTGCGATGCGATCCCCTTCTTGGGTACTAAGCTTTGCGTCACACTGGGCATCGACACAGCAGGCATGTTGGCCGAAACCACATCCGCAAAGTTCATGTCGACTTTCGTATCCTCTAGATTCGCATCCACAACGGGTGCTTCTGCAACCGATTCGTCCGTTTCCGTGGCGACCAATTCGGCAGCCATGGCCTCGTCGATCGAAAACTCTTCCAACGCTTCGCTCTCACCCGACGACTCCGATGCAACCAGAAGCATCTTGAGCTCTTTCTGGATCGGTTCGATGTTCCATGCGCCCAGAATCAATAACGCCCCGACATGGATGGCTGTGCTGATCAACCAGCTCGGAACGCCAGACAAAAGAGACTTTCGCAAGCTGGGTTCTTTTGCTTCCGAAGCTTCCACCAGCAATTGGTCGATCGGGACACTTGCCGCGGAACTTTCTGTCGCCGCGGCGCTTGCAGATGGTTTGGCGCTTGCAGAAGATGCAGTCAACGCCGGTTCGGAAGCGGATGATTCGACCGGTCCAGCGCCGGCCGCTTCGGCAGGAGCCGAGGAAGCCGCCGCTTCAAAACTAGGTAAGCCCAAGTCAAAATGATTCAGATCATTATTGTTGGATGACATATCGTGCCGAGCCAAGAAACGATGAGATGCAGCGATAGAGCGAACCACAACGTTGCTTCCAATTTCGCTACGTTCTATCTTAGCAGAATCGTCCTGGAATTGTACTCAATCAATTCCTAAGGGCGTCATATCCCGCAAAAAGCTAGATCTGCCCGGCTTTCGGCTGCAAGCTTCCACGGGCGCTTCTTGCCAGATTGGCCAACTGCAACATGCTGTCACAGTGTGCTGAGTAGCTCAAGCTCGGCCGTACCTGCTCGTTCAAAGCCTGCCCACCAAGAACCAACATCACTCCCTTAGGCAGATTCTTGGCAAAATGATTGTAATCAACAACAAACTGCTCGATGTTCTCGATGTGCGAAACACTCAGCCAAAAAACTTTTGGCATGTGCTTACGAGCTGCCGACAACAAACTAGCGAACGGAATGTTCGTCCCTAGGCTAATGGTTCTCCAACCGTTCTCGCGAAATACAATTTCGACAAGTAGATTGGAAAGCTGGTACTGATCCCCCGAGGCTGTTCCCCCCATCGCCAACGGAGCATTGCCCTGCGGTTCAGGCAAAAGCCTCCTTAACTCATGAATTAATTGGCAACAAATTTCACACCCTCGCCGCTCTTGATAGATTTCAACCGTACCACACTCCCATCGGTTACCAATCGACTTGAAGGCCACCGACAAAAGATTGTCGGCTAACGAGGTGATTCCCCCATGCATGGTAAACCAATCGCTGACAATTTTTCGGCATGTCGACTCATCCCCAGCCAAAAGCGCTTTCTCGAACTGAGCCAGCATTGCAGGCTCCTCCGCAAACCAAGACTGCTTTTGACGCACTGAAGCTTCATACCCAAACATCGGCTGCGTCGGATCAAGACCAATCGCAGACGGATCCACTAATCTGCGGTTCGTAGCCTCCAAGAACTCCAAAAGAAAGGGCAACGGAATCCTGCGATGACCTCCCAACGTTCTGTCCGTGCGGATCGCCCCCTGGTCGCACCATCGCTTCACGGACGACTCGCTCACTTGAAGAGCAACCGCTACCTGCTTGGGAGTAAAGCTATCGATCATTATCTCGCCAAAATCCGATCAAAACGTTCAATTCGCTCATGACATGCCAATCGAACACACGATCGAGTACTCACGGCTTGATGGCAGTATACGTCGAGAACAGCTTATTTTTCAACCAGTAATGTTTATTATTCCAGTATTTTACGGTCATCCCGTTGCAACAGGTATTTCTTGAAAAATAAAACGAAAGCGACTTGCGGACGATTTTCCTGAACGATACAAATGAACGAATTGAACGAATTGAGTGATTTGATCTGAATTGCTTACGAATGGGTTCAGCAGGTCGGACGCAGGTTCTGGTAACCAAGAAGGCGTCCTGGCAATGGTTTGATTCAGAGGCATGCGAAGGAGTTTACGATGGCACAGGCAGCAGTAGCACAGGCAGCAGTAGCACAGGCAGTAGTAGCACGGGCAAAAGTTGAAAAGAAAATTACCAAAAAGGTTTCGGCAAACGGCGCCAGCAAACCCAAGGGAGCACGCCCAATCGAATCAAAACTCCCTAAAACCTTCCAGACAAAAAGCCTAGAGCAAGCCTTCGTCCACTTCCTACAACTTTCTTGCCCTGGCCCCGACTCGCCGACCGCCATCCAAGCAGAATGGAAACGCCGACTGGCTTCCCCCATCGAATTCATGACGAGCGAGACATTCGCGAGCCCAGAAGCGGAAGCCACCGTTCTGGCGGAAACTCTCATGGGCACTGGCCTTGCAGAACAGATCGCAAAGCCCGGAAAGGTGCTCGCGCTACCTGCCCACTTGGCACGTCTTTGCGAAGCGAAACTGCTAACGCCAGACGAAGAGAAAGCGTTGTTCAACCGCATGAACTTTCTGAAGTATCAAGCAGATCAAATTTGCAAGACGTTAGACGGTGGAAATTCGCTCGGTTGGGATCTTCGCCGAATCGATGGCCTGCTAAGGGCCAGCGACTGGCACCGCGACTACATCGTTCGCTCGAACATGCGATTGGTTATCTCGATCGTCAAGAAATTTGTGAACCCCCAAAACTCCTTCGATGATCTGTTGAGCGACGGGATCGTTGCTTTGATTCGTGCCGTCGATAAGTTTGACGCAGGTCTTGGCTTTCGCTTCAGCACCTACGCAACTCAAGTGGTTCGCAGAAACACTTACCGACGAGTCATGGAAAAGCAAGCAGAAAGGCAGCGTATTGCTGGAAGCATTCATGAGAATGGCATCGATATCAGCGACGATCAAAAAGAATCGTCCATGAGCGAAGCCCGTTGGCATGAACTCCGCTCGAAACTAAGCCTGATGCTGGATCACCTGGATCGACGAGAGAAACTGATCATTCGCGCCCGATTCTCCCTGGGTGGGCATCGCCGAATCCAAACTCTTCAACGCCTTGCCGATAAGCTTGGTGTCTCCAAAGAACGAATTCGCCAACTTGAGAAAAGAGCCTTAGACAAACTTCGCTCCATGGTCGAAGTTTCTCCAATGCCCGAACTCGATGTTTAAACGATGTGCTTAAACTAGTCGAATAGGCTCGCGGTCGTCTTGATGCCCAACATCCGAAATGCAATCGACAATGACCAACTTATTTGAGCGCTCCTCCACCGTCGATTGCGATCAGAATTGCCTGTTTGCTTATCATGCGAACCCAGGCGCCTTGAACCGATTGATTCCTCCGTGGGAAAAAATCGCCATCGAAAAGCGAAGCGATTCCCTGTCGGTCGGATCCGAAGTCATTATCAAAAACTCTCTGCTCGGGGTGCCTGTAAGATGGCACGCACAACACACACTGCTAGATCCGCCCAAGCACTTTCAGGATATACAGCTTTCCGGTCCGTTCCATTCTTGGTGCCACGACCACTTCTTCGAAGATGTCTCGTCCACTCAGTCCAAACTTCGCGATCACATCCAGTTCGAATTGAAGTTCGGCACGATTGGCAAACTCGGTATGGGCATCGTCCGAAGCAAACTGCATTCCATGTTCGAGTATAGGCACCACACAACGCGATCCGATATTCGACTGCAACAGTTCCTGTCCACCTGGACAACCAACACCGCACTAAGAATTGGTGTCACTGGCAGCAACGGATTGATTGGGCGTAGGCTGGTGGATCTTATCTCGGTTCTGGGACACAAAGCAATACGAATTGTTCGCCCGTCCTCTGCAGTCGCCTTATCCGACTTTCCCTTGTCGTCCGAGCAAGTTATCTGGGATTCCAAAAGCGGCTTTCGCGAGACCGCAGCGGTGGAAAATCTCGATGCTGTCATCCACCTTGCCGGCAAGGGAATCGCGTCGAGTCGTTGGACTGACGCTTCCAAACAAGCTATTCGTTCCAGTCGTGTGGAAGGCACACAAGCGTTGGTACGCGATCTATCCTCGCTCTCCAACCCGCCAAAATCGCTGGTTTGCGCTTCAGGTGTTGGCATCTACGGCAGCTGCAAAGACCGAATTCTGACGGAATCTTCACCGATTGGCACTGATTTCCTCTCCGAATTGGCTCGAGACTGGGAACAGGCTGCCAGCCAATATGAGGAGACAGGAAATCGAGTCGCTATCGGTCGACTAGGGATTGCCCTTCATCCGCGCGAAGGCGCGCTTGCAAAACTGCTGACACCCTTCTTGCTGGGTGTGGGAGGCCGCGTCGGTTCTGGGCGTCAATACTGGGGCTGGATCGATGTGGACGATGCCGCCAGTGCCTTTTTGACTCTCGCGATCCATCCGGAATGCCGTGGCCCTTACAACTTAGTTGCTCCCGAACAAGTCGACAACCAAACCTTTTCTCGCACACTTGGAAAGGTTCTTGGCAGACCAAGCTTCTTGCCAGCACCTGCATTCGCGCTTCGATTGCTATTAGGTTCGATGGCGGATTCCATGCTGCTCGCCAGCACTCGAGCGTCGAGCGACCGGCTTCAAAAACTCGGGTTTCCGTTTCGAAACCCCACTCTAGAATCTAGCCTTCGACATATTCTAGGGCGATAAACCGCCAAACAACATCCATTCACGAACCTCGAAATAGTTCATTGAAGAACGTATTCATGGCCTTCCACGAACGCTTATCCGCCTTCTCTTGATAGGCAGCCCCCTTGCTATTGTCGTTACCGGCCATCGGCTGAGTGAAAGAATGCACTGCCTCGGAATAGTAGATCATCTGCCAATCCACATCGGCGTCCGTAAACTCTTTCTTCATGGCTTCAATGTCTTTGACAGGCACAAACGGATCATCCGCACCATGGCATATCAAAAGCTTAGCCTTGATGTTCTTCGCCTCGTCGGGTTTCAATGAATCCAAGCCACCATGAAAGCTGACGCATCCCTTGATGTCAGCACCGGACCTTGCCAACTCCAACACCCCCGTCCCACCAAAGCAATAACCAATGGCCGCAATCTGCTTCGAGTCCACCATGGTTTGCGCACGCAACTGTTCTAACCCAAGAGCCAATCGCTTGCGGTACAGAGCGCGGTCTTTCTTGTAGGTACCAGCTAACTTGCCCGCTTCCGCCGTGTTCGCCGGGCGAATCCCTTTTCCGTAGATATCCAGAGCAAATGCAACATAACCTTGCTCCGCTAATTGCCTTGCACGACCTTCCTCGTAGTCCGTTCGCCCCATCCATTGGTGTACAATGAGCACGCCAGGAGCATTCTTCACTTCGTCGTTCCAAGCGACCATACCCTCAAGTACCACGTCTCCATCGCGGTACTCCACCATCTTGGTTTGAACGGCTCCACGAAGCATTTGCGTTTGCGAACCAAGAACTACTAGCAAAAAGAACACAGAAAATCGGATCACCAAATCTCTCCTGTTGAATTGACGGACGTTGGAATAGCCGGGCATCTCAGAAACCCTACCTCCCCCTAATATAACAGGATTAGATGATATAACAGGCTTAGATATCCACTTTGGCAATCAGCGGAAGTCGCTTCTGATCGGAAACAACAACCCCTCCCGGCTTCTCCACGGTGACCGCAAAAACCTTCGGATTCCCCACCATCAGCTTCGCGTTGATCGGAATAACGGACTCGGCATCTGCTGAAATGTCGAATACCCCGCCATCAATAGGTTCGTCGTCCCGAGAAGGATCGATAATCCATAGCTGGTACTGCTCCTTGAAGGGATCGTTCTTGGGCAAGCCACGAATCGTCATGAATCCCTTCTGCTGACGATTGCTCCAAACGACTTCACCTAGATCTTTCTCGTCTGCTTTCGCGGGGTCGGTCGAGCTCCATCGAACTCGGGTCAAATCCTCTGCGCTTGCAATCAACGCCTCGCGCTGCTGACTGGCGGTCATGATCCGCTTCGAATTCGAAGGCAGCACCACACACAAAGTCAATACAATGGCCGCTGCGGCGCATAACCAAGCTAATGATTCTCGCAAACTGACCCGACGTTCCTGCGTCGCTAGCTCAACGGTGGGTTGTACCGTTTCCGTGACTAATCCCGGCTGTTGCAAAAAGCCTTTCGATGTCGCTCGAATCCGTTCGGTAAGAGCGGCAGGCATCGCTTCGCTGGGCTGAAAGTCTTGAAACGTCAACCAAGCCCTGCTTGCTGATTCTTCCGTTCGCTCCACCATTTTATTGAAATCGCTTGAATCGTAAGATTTGAATTCGAGCAGTTCAGCTTCGGATAGGTCGCCCAATACCCAGCCAGCAGCAAGCTCTTGAGCTCGCACATCCTGTTCGCCAACGGTTTTCATGATGGCACCCTTACCTTGGAAGTGGCTGCAAAGCTCTCCATACATTCACGCAACTGAATCAATCCTCTACGGGCCAGCGACTTTACCGAGCCCAACGGCATCGACAAATCGACTGCGATCTGCGAATGCGAAAGCCCTTGGTGAATGGACCGACGCAGAACATTTTGGTGGCTCATTTGCAACCCCTCCAGACATCGAGTCGCCTTGGCAGCTTCGTCGATCAAGTCCAGACCTTGACCTGCATCTTCAAAATCGGCCTGTTCCAATTCGTTTCCAATGCTGGTTGTTTCCAGGGAACGCCCGAACTTGCGATGCCTGTCAATCAATTTCCGTCGGGCAATCATGGTGATAAAAGTGGACTCACAAGACCGAGATGGGTCAAATTTGTCCGCTTTTCGCCATACCTCTAGGAAAATATCCTGAACTGCATCTTCCGCATCCGTCTGGCAAGGGGAAAAACGTTTCGCCAGGGCCCATATCAAATTCCCATACTGGTTGATACAAGCGTCGAACGCATCAGCCTCTCTGGCCGCCACCCGAACCAACAAACTACCTTCCGAGAACCCAATGGATCCGTCTTTCTGTCGTTTCAAATTTCCGTTCACCGACAAATCAAGCCTGCTCTTTGCTATGGAAATGGTCGCTGACATAAAAAAGTCTCCCTCGTAGAAGCTTTTACGAGGGAACTCGAACTTTGGATGCACTTTTAGACAAAATTTCTCGTTCTTTGCATATCCCCTGCCGTCGGACTTGCCAATTGCTTGCTTAAAAATTCGTCAACAGAATCGAATGGCACCCATTGTTGGATAGTGGCAAAGACAGTTCGAAGATTCCTGAACGAGTATTGCGGCTAGCGCCCTCGGCTCAATGGTAGGGCTTGAAACGAGGCCTAATCCCTTGAGTCAAAATGCCGAAACAACCCAAATTACAAATAATTGTTTTTCCAAAGTTCGTTTCTGGAAAGCTGGTCTACGCAGGAAAAGTGTTCCGATAATAGCATCTGTGCCGATGGCGCCCAACATGCGATGAATCTTGATGCAATAAATCGATTGATTTTCAAGTTACGTAAATCCTTTGCGCATTCATTCCGATGCTACCCTTGCGAGTCCGTGTGCTTGAGAGGTCTGATCAGACTCCCGACACAGCCACTACCACTCCCTATCGTTGTTCAGAGGGGGAGAGTGTGGGTTTTCGGATGAAATGCATCGTGTTTCAACTTAGGACTTACACAGGCGGCTCCATCCGCCACATCCTGAGCAACCTTTAGGGTGATTTACCAATCCATTCGGGAGAAGATTTACTAAAATGACAAGAGTCAATACCAACATCAGCTCACTTACAGCTCAAAACCGCCTGCAACGCACGAACGGCGACTTGCAAACCTCCTTAACCCGCTTGAGCACAGGCTTGAGAATTAACAGCGGCAAGGATGATCCAGCAGGTTTGATCGCTAGCGAGTCGCTACGAAGCGACATCACGAGCATCAACAAAGCACTCACCAATACTCAGCGAGCGAACCAAATTATCGGCACCGCCGACTCGGCCCTTGGCCAAGTTAGTTCGCTCCTTAATGACATTCGAGGTCTGGTGGTCGAGGCCGCGAATAGCGGCGGATTGAGCGAAAACGAAATCGCTGCTAATCAATTGCAGGTCGACAGCTCACTTGAAGCCATCAACCGAATCTCGCAAACGACAACATTCCAAGGACGTAGGCTCTTGGACGGGTCACTCGATTTCAATACCAATATCGGTAACGTGGGTACGGTTTCCGATCTACGGATAGACTCCGCAAATCTTGGTTCTACCGGAGCTGTGTCTGTTGACGTGAACATTTCGGCAGCAGCAACGCAGGGCCAAATCACCGTTGGAACAGATGCGTTCACTGCGGCTGCCAATGCGAACACGCAACTGAAGTTTGCTCCAGAAGCTGTTCTGACATTTGCTGCTTCTGAGATCAAACTAACAGCGAACGATTCGAATACCAACTTCGAAGGCTACACCGTTAACTTCACGGCGGACGCGACGGCAGTCGGAGCCGAAGTTGCCACTTTCACGCCTGGCTCCAAAACAATTAACGTCAGGATCAATAATGCGGCAGCAACTACTGCAGCAAATGTTGCCAACGCGATCAATACTCTGACCGCTTCGAACTCTGCTATTTCTGGCTTTACCGCCTCGGTTGTCACCGCAGGTGCGGTTGATGGCACGGGAGCGGATGCTGCAGTTACAGATACGACTGATAGCGATCGTATCAACATTACCGCCGCTAGCACCGGGGCCGACTTCAATGGCGTTTCGGTTAAGGTTGCGTCAAGTTCTTCAGTATTAGTCGGAGCGCCAACCGCTTCTTACGATTCAGCAACCAAGGAATTGCTGGTCACCGTAAATAATTCGGGTTTAACAACGCTCGCGGACATCGCGACGGCAGTAAACAACCTGGCCGAATTCAACGCCACTGCCACCGGCAACGGTGATGGTAATGTCCTCGGTAGCTCGGCTGACGTCAAGGCGACTGCAACCACAGGCACAACCGGTGGTGTTGTCCTCAAGGACGACCTCGTGATTGAGGTTGGTGGTAAAGATGGCGCGCAGTCGTTTACTTTCAAAGAGGGTGCTTCCGCTGATCAACTCGCTGCTGCAATCAGCTTGCTCAAGGACTCGACCGGAGTTTCGGCTCTTCAATCCAGCAACTCGCTCATCTTGAAGTCAACAGCTTATGGAAAAGACGCGAAGGTAACCTTGGATGTCATTTCAGAAGGCGCTGCGGGGACATTTAAAGCCAAGACGAGTTCATCACGAGCCACTGGAACGGATATCGCTGCTACGGTAAACGGTATCAATGCGACTGGCAAAGGCAATGCTTTGTCAATCAACACGGCTGCTCTATCGTTGTCGCTAACCGTTACCGACGGAAGCAGCAAGAGCTTTAAGTTTGATGTCTCGGGAGGTGGTGCTCAGTTCCAACTAGGACCAACAGTAAACGGCTCTCAACAAGCACGATTGGGAATCGGTAGTATCAATACAGCTCGACTCGGTGGAAGCGCAGGTCGATTGTTCGAACTAGGAACAGGCAATGCCAAGTCACTTGCGAGTGATGCATCGGGTGCTGCCCGTGTTGTGGACCAAGTTATCGAGAAGGTTGCAGGTATTCGCGGTCGATTGGGTGCGTTCCAACGAACGACCTTGGACAGCAACTCGATTTCGCTCAACGATTCGCTCCTCAACTTGAATGAAGCCCAAAGCTCGATTCGCGATGCTGACTTCGCTAAGGAATCAGCTAACTTGACTCGCGCCCAAATCCTGGTTCAATCCGGCACTTCGGTACTCGGAATTGCGAACCAAAGTTCTCAGTCGGTTCTATCGCTGTTGCGATAAGTTGAGCAATCTAGCTAGAAAGCTAGCTCAAAAGGAAAGATCAAAAGGTTTGTGCATCCATGCACAAACCTTTTTTTCTGAAATCATTCGCAATAGCCCATTACGATAAAAGTCGGATTGTCACTCGCGGCAAGTGTGTCTAACTAACAGGAACTTGGGTCGAAACTGGCGATTTCTCCAAAGTCGACCGACGTAGCCCCTTGCATTTTGCCGAACTACTACTTCTGTACATTTCGAGTAGCTCAAACGGCATGCTACCTTCAAGGGGGCATCATTTTCTACTATGGGAAGAATACAATCTAACGTCGGACTGATTACAGGCATTGATATCCAAAAGACCGTTGACCAATTGATCGCGGTGTCTGCCAAGCCACGGGATCGTTTGGAGAATCGAGTCAAAGGCCTTCAAGGCCAGCAAGTTGCTGTTAACGAACTAATGGCTCTCACGATCGGAATTCAGCTTCAAACCGATCGTATTGGCAATGCTAGTAATATCTCAACAACCACGGCGACGTCTTCCAAGCCGGACGTTTTAACTGCGGTCAATTCTGGAAACCCTGCACCGGGTATCTATTCGATCCAAACATTGCAGACTGCCCAAACCGCGACGGCCTCTAGCAATTCGTTCACCAGCGCAACAGATACTCTGCAATCTGGTGATTTTGTGGTTCGAACCGGGGGCTTTGTGGATTCGTCTTCCTCCATGGATGAGCTTCGTGGCGGTCTTGGGATCGCGCGCGGGAAAATTCAGATTACAGACCGAAGCGGTGTTTCGAGACAAATTGATCTGCGATTCGCATCCAACACCGACGACGTTCTCAAGGCAATCAATAGTACCGAGGGCCTGCGTGTCAATGCGAAGGCAGTCGGCGACCGAATCGTTCTAAGCGACTTGAGCGGCCAAAACACCACGAATTTGCTGGTAGAAGAAGTCGACGGCGGGAAGACCGCAGCCGACTTAGGCCTGAGCGGAATCAATGTTGCTGCCAACACCGCGACGGGCGAAGACATTTCGTTCCTTGGAAACAGCACTCGTATCAGTTCCCTGCGGGATGGTCGTGGCTTGTCGTTCATTACCGGTAATGATTTCTCGGTTACCCTGCGAGATGGTTCTACACTCAATGTAGACTCGAATCCTGCTCGAATCCCAACCACCTTCGGACAGCTTGTTGCAAATGTGAATGCTGCCAATCCAGCCAAGCTGGAAGCCCGAATCAGCGCTGATGGAAATGGTCTTGAATTGATCGACAAGACATCGGGCTCCGGAAGTTTCTCGGCCAGCGGACACCTTGCTGACCAGCTTGGATTAACTGGCGCCGATGGTTCGACAGGCACCATGAGCGGGGCTCGCATCCAAAGCACCCTGAATGGACCGCTTTTGTCATCTCTAAAGGGTGGCACAGGGATTGGAACTCCCGGCTCCATTTCAATCACTAATCGATCTGGAATAACAACCGCTGTGGATTTGTCCGGATCGGCAAGCCTAAGGGACGTTCTCGACAGAATCAACAGTAGCAACGCTGGTGTTACTGCATCCTTGAACCGATCGCGAACGGGTTTGGTGCTTCAGGATGTTACAGGGAGCACCTTAAACAACTTGGTTATTTCCGATGCGGATGCGAACAACACCGCAACCAAACTGGGCATTGCCGTCAACGAAGCTCGTAATTCCATCGATAGCAATTCTCTCGCGTTCCAATTTATCAGCGGCGGAACTGAACTTTCCAAACTAAATCAAGGGCGAGGTATCCGAGACGGCTCCTTCACGATCACGAACTCCGCAGGGCTAACCAAGACCGTTAATGTAACCGCAAACACAAAGACTGTCGGTGACTTGATTCGATCCATCAACGACAATGCGATCGATATTCAAGCCCGTTTCAACGACGCTGGGGATGGTTTTATCATTACCGATACAAGTTCGGGAACGGGTACGCTTTCCATTGCGGATGATCAATCGGGATTTACCGCTTCCGATCTTGGGTTACGAGGAGCCGCAGCCAGCTTGGAAAATCCACCTCGGAAAGTTCTTGAGAGTTCGCAAACCTTCAAGCTCAGCCTGGCAGGAACTGAAACTCTTACCGAAGTGGTCGAGAAGATCAACAAAGGCAACGGGCCTCTTACCGCTTCGATCTTGACGTCGGGTGCTTCCAATGTTCGTCTGCTTTTCACTTCACGAGCGAGTGGCGAAGTGGGACGAATTTTTGCCGACGGCAGCTCTGTCGGCATCAATGTCAACACTTCAGGCACTGGTCGAGATGCTTTGGTAGCGGTCGGTGGCACGCCGGAGTCAGGGGGAACCTTGGTGCGGTCCTCCAACAATACGGTCCGAAACGCAATCGAAGGCCTGACTTTAACAGTCAATTCCGTGTCAACCACACCCGTGGATGTCACTGTCTCTTCCAGCAACTCCACGATTGAACGAAACATGCAATTGTTTGTGGACCAGTTCAATAAAGTAAGAGACAAGATCGAAAAGGAAACGGCCTTCGATCTTTCTTCCAGAAGCACTGGACAACTGTTCGGCAATCCCGAAGTTCTTCGCGTGGAACAAACGTTAGCAAGATTGATCACACAACGTTCGTTTCGGTCCGGGCGAGTTCAGACGCTCGAGCAACTGGGCGTAGGATTGGACGACAAGGGAAAGCTTTCTTTTAACAAGGAAAAGTTTTCCAAGATAATACAATCTAATCCGGATGACGTTAAGGCGTTTCTTACTGCGGAGAAAACAGGTTTGGGGGCTCGTGCGAAAATCACTTTAGACACAATTGTCGGTGAGAAGAATAGCGTTCTAGTCAACCGAAGCCAATCTCTTCAACGAACGATCGACCTGTCGAACAATCGCATCAACGCGTTGAACACGCGATTGGACCGCGAACGCGAACGGTTATTGAAGCAATTTTATGATATGGAAACCAATATTTCTCGAATACGTAACAACGGAAGTGGATTGAATCAGCTGAATACTCAATTTAACCTGAATACTTAAAGCGTTTTGCTACACGAGTGGTTCTATGGATGTATCCGTTGCTTATCGATTCTGCCCCCTGTGTGGTGCGATGCGTCCCAAGAGCGATTCATCGCGACCGTTTCGCTGCCAAGCATGCAGCTATACCACCTTCTTTGGCCCTGTAACCGCCGTTGGTGGTGTCATCACCAACCTATCGGGCGAGGTGCTTCTGATCGAACGAGCTAAAGACCCTGGGCAGGGTAAGCTTGGTATGCCAGGCGGTTTCGTCGATCCCAATGAGTCCGCGGAAGTTGCATTACGACGTGAAATTTTTGAAGAGGTCGGATTGCAAGTTGGCCAATTTGAGTTCTTAATGACCGCTCCAAACTCGTACTTCTATCAAGGCGTTCTTAGCCCAGTCCTAGACATCTTCTTCTGGGCAACCATTGATTCGGACCAATTGGTTGCCGCTGAAGCAACCGAAGTCTCTGCATGGATGTGGACGCATCCCAACCAGGACACTCTGGAACGAATGGCTTTTGAATCCAATCGTTTAGCGTTAGAGCTGTTTCTAAAATCGGGATAACCGTTCTCTCAGCAACTCTTCTACTGCAAAACCACTTTATTCGACGACCGATGGTTCGATAACGCGTTTGGTCTGCCATCCACCCTGCAGATACCGCAGCGTGAAAATCACAGCAAGCAACACAACCCAAGCCGTGATGATCGACCACCAAAAGTACAATCCCTCCCATCCGAATTGGTTCAAAGTAATACCTGAGACAACCGCTAACGAGCCCGCAAAAACATGCCCGCCAAGCACAAATCTCGTGTCTCCTGCCCCCTTAAGCGCACCGACAAACACGGTTTGGAAGGCATCGAAAACACAATAACTAGCGATGAACAGCAATAGCGGGCGTAAAACCGGACGTATCGCTTCAAATCGTTCTGGTTCGGCATCCAGCGAGTAAATGGTCATTACCCAATCAGGGAATCCACCATACAAAACCACAAAAACTAAGCTGTATGCAATCCCAACTAGCAACCCGCTTCGCACCATTCGCTTGGCTTTCGAAATCTGATCCTGCACCAAGTACTTCCCTACCAAGACCCCAACGGCCGTTCCTAACCCAACCAACGGGATAAACGCGATTAGGTTTACGTTCAAAGCCAACGTGGTGGCAGCTGCCGCTTGGTCACCAAGCCGACCTACCAACATCATAATAATGGTAAAGCTCCATGCTTCTGCCACCACGGATACCCCTGCGGGCCAACCATAGTGGACCAAGCGTTTCATCAGCGGCCAATCCCACTTCAACAAGTCGCGAACCTCGCTACGACTATTGGCAGTCAATTCAGTTTTGGCTTCGCTAGGTTCGCGAATCAAATTGCTTCGCCATCGAAAATCGCGACTCGCAACCACCGCAAGAATGGTCAACTTCAACAACAAAGCAATGCTGCTCGCGATCGCTGCGCCACGCACCCCAAGGGACGGAAAACCAAACATCCCGAAGATCAGCACATAATCCAAAAGACCATTGACGACCGTAACCACAAGATCCGCATACAACAAAATCATGGTTCGGCCACTTCCTGCAAACAGCCCTACCAGAGCCGATGCAACGATCGTAGCCCATGTACCTGGGATCAACCAAACAAGATATTGCGCCTCCTGCTCCGCCAAATGCGGAGCATGTCCAATCCATGTAAAAAAGGGGTGAGCAAAGAGGCCAATCAACAACAACATCGGACCAAAGATCAACGACAACAACACCCCTTGCCATACGACTTGCAATGCCCGTTCAGGTCGCTTTGCACCCAAATACTGAGCCACAAAAGTGCTGGTGTAACCGCAGATCCCAATCGGCAAACAGTTGATGGACCACAAAATTGTCCCGGCCCCTAAAGCGGCGGATGCTGCCGAATCCGAATATCCATAAAGCAGGGAACGATCCACAAACAAAGTGATGGAAAACAATCCAGTAGCCAACATCATTGGCCAAGCGGTCGTCAAAACCTCCGCCAAATCTTTGCGAAAATTCGGGATCATGATACGAGAAACTGGTGTCCCGTTTTAGCGACAAAAACATCTTCGAGACTCGGTCGGCCAACGCTGACACTGTTTGCCAAAGACTTGGTCGCTTCCACAATTGCGGGCAACTGCGAAACTGCGGAAGGATGACTGACGCGAACCTGGAGTTCGAAAACCGTTGGTTCCATATGGAGCCGATCGACAAGAATCCTAGCAACACTCTGAGGATCATGCGTTGAAATAGAAACGATCATATCGCCGGCCTCCGACCGCAATTGCTCCGGCGAACCACACGCTACCATCGACCCCTTATTCAAGATAGCAACTCGATCGCATTTGTCAGCCTCTTCCAATAAGTGAGTTGTCATGACAATGGTGGTTCCTGAATCCCTTCTCAATTCGGAAAGAACATGCCAAAGATCTAGCCTGGATGCAGGGTCTAAGCCAGTGCTTGGCTCATCCAGTAACAGCACTTTGGGTTTGTGCAGCAGGCCTTTCGCAAGCTCTACGCGTCGCTTCTGCCCACCGGACAGCTTCTCGCATCGCACATGCAACTTCTCTTCGATCCCCATCGACCGCACCAGTTCTTGAATACGATTCGTTCTCGCGTCACCACGTAGACCAACCAACGCGGATTGGCAAAGCATATTCTCCAAGACCGTTAGTTTTCGATCCAGCGATGGCGATTGAAAGACGACCCCCAGTTGCTCACGCACTCGATCCGTCTCGGATTGCACATCGAAGCCATTGACGAAAATCTGTCCTTCTTGGATGCCTACCAGCGTCGAGATAAGCCGGAAAAGTGTCGATTTCCCGCTGCCGTTCGGCCCCAGAATGGCAAACATCTCAGCGGGATTCACCTGCAAGCTCAAGTTTGCAACCGCTGTCATTTTCGCATAGCGATGCGTTACGTTTTGAACATCCAGCCCCAACACCATGGACTCATCATTCCCCGATAGGATCTCGCGGATCACTGAATCACCCAACGAACCACCACCAACAACATGATCGCGGGCAAATAAATGAGAGAGCTATGTAACAATTTTCTGGCGGTTTGATCATTGCGGTTTTTCAAAAACCGAACCGAAGCAACAGCTTGCCCCATACAAGAAACGGCACCCAGAATCGCTACCGCCCACGTCCATAGGGATACTGGATGAAGCACTGCAATCGATAAAGGTATCAACATCACCGCTGGAACCACCGCGTGCCAACCCGCCGCAATTCCTGTAGGCTCTTCCTTCGTCAGCATACGGAAGCCTGCCCCTGCATACTGATCTCGGTACAACCACGCGATCGCCATAAAATGAGGAAATTGCCACAACACCACAATCGCGGTCAATGCCCATCCATCTGCATCAAACAACCCACCACCCGCAGCCGTCCACCCAATCATGACGGGCAACGCACCCGGCAAAGTTCCCACAGCGGTGTTCCACCAAGAAACCACCTTGAGAGGTGTGTAAATCCAGCAATAAACAAACCATGTCGCGATACCGCACCCCATGGCCTGCACATTAGCACCCAGTCCCAAGTAGACAGACCCTATCAGGAACAAAAGCCAGCCAAATACCGCTGCCTCCATGGTCGTCAAACGTCCGCTAGGAAGAGGGCGTTTTTGAGTTCGTGGCATCAAGGCGTCGCGGTCTCGCTCCCACCACTGATTGAGCGTGCTTGCGCTCGCCGCAATCATTCCGGTTGCGAACAACGTATTGAAACACAACAACCATGAAACCGTCGTCCCAAGAATCTGCTTAGCGGCTAACATCGCAACGCCGACGGTTAACAGAATCATCAGAAGGATTCGAGGTTTCGTCAGCGACATGTAATCGCTGCGCCAACTAATTGGCCGCGCATCCACTGTTGCTCCGGTTTCAGCCCCAGATGCTGAATTGAGCACTGCTGCTTCGGGTGCTATCACCAACGTCGAGCTTACTTGGTTGGTCTTCATCCGTTTTCGCCCACCACCATCAACGAAGGTTGCGTCGCAGTAACGTCTTGCTCACTACTTTCGATCGCTTTGCGTTCTACCAATGTGTCCTCAACCACTCTTCCACGAATCGAAATGCGACAAGTCAACCAAAGCGAACAAACAATCAACAAGGAACCCGTAGCCTGGTGCCCTGTCACAATCATCGATTCCCAAAACCCTTTGCCTTGGACAGTATACCTGGCCAACCAGGGGGTCAGTTCCATCCAGGGGGTCGCGTAGTTGGCAATCCAGGTTGCAAACCCCAACGCAACCTGAGCGATCACAATAGCGACGAGCATACTCGAAGGAGCACGCAATTCAACCACTTGACGGTTGGGATTACACCGAACGATTGCAAACACCCAAAGAATCAAGCCTAAAATGATCATCGCCATCGTCAAATGCGTGTGCACTATGGACATAAAAAAGCTAGGTATCCATGTAGGTTGCGAATGCCGAAGCTGGGCCCCTAGAAAAAGCTGGACAATCGAAAACAAGAACAGAGCAACAGCGGCTCGTCGCAACCCCTTCGAAATAGGAACCGGCCTCGCTTGATACCAATCCTTCGAACATGCCATGACCACGAAACATCCCAGCGTAAAAACCAAGGGGCCCGTGCATCCATGAATCATGGCCGCAGTTCTTGCATCCAACAGCACTCGCACCCCACCCAGCAACCCCTGGGAGATAATGGCCCCGAGGAACGCATAACACACCATGCGAGCCCAACGACGTTGCTCATACTTGTAAGCGAACCAACAAAGAAATATGGCGAGCAGGCCAACCAAAGAGGCGAGCAGCCTATGCCCATGCTCTACGAATAAATCGAAAGGGCCAAAAACCCAAGTGGAAATCGGGTACAAGAACAAATTGTATCCAAACGTTCCTGGCCAATCTGGAACCGCCATCCCCGCGTCATGGGTCGTGACCAAACCACCCAACCAGATAAGAGGGAAAGTCAAACAGGCGACCAACCAAGCCCACCCGTAAACCAAATGCGATCGAGGCTCACAGGCTTCGCTCATCTTTCACCTCCCCCGTTGGTGCTGGCCCGGAAACAGGCAAGCTCGATACCGATAGTACATACTCCACCAAATCCAAGATGTTCTCCTCCGTTAACCCTGGATTGTCATTCTGCTTTCTTGCAACCGCCGGCATCGGACTTCCCTCGATCCCTACCACCAACCTGGTGTAGATATCTTGACGGGTCGAGCCACCTCGAAAAACTCCTAGGTGTAGATTCCGCGCCGGATCCAAAACAGGTTTCAAAGCGCCATACTTCTTCATGGTTTTCCATTCTGCTTTGTTCGCAGGATCAATCCCAGCACGAATGGTCCAGTCTTTGGTCCAATCGTCATAGTCTTGCGAGATTCCCTTTCCGTCCGCATTAACCCCGTGGCATTTCGAACAGGCGGTTAACTCGCTTTGAAACAGTTCTTTACCACGGGCAATACTTGCTTGAAGCTCCGTCTCGCTGAGCCTCTTCCATTCGGGAACCGCAACCGCATGCGAATCCGCCTCGCGCCAATCGTTGGCGACTCGAATCAACAGATCGCGGTGGCCCTGCTGGCTATCCCCATTCGCAAGGGCAACTAAAACTCGACGCTCCCATTCCCCTCGGATTGCCAGAAAGCGTACATAATGAGCCAACGCGTCGACGTCCTTCGCAAACTCTTCCGATTCGTTCAACGTCCGAAAGGCCGGCATCGCGGTCCCCGGCAAACCATTCTCGAGCGTTTTGACAATGTCTGCGTGGGTTGGCTTGCGACCGATAGGAGTCGACTTGAACTTGAATGATCCTCTACGAAAATCTCGAGGGTACGGAGCAAGAAGTGCCGCCGCTGGACCGAAACCGTCTCCGCTTAGTCCATGACATTGAACACAATGTTTACGAAACAACCCGTTTTCAACCTTCGATTGGTCCCGTCCCACAGGCCCTGCCGATCGGCGAACTTTGACCATATCCACAACCGACTCGATGTCCGCTGGCCACTCGGGCGCGTCGATCGGCCCCAAAAGCTCCGTCGCCGCTTGGCTGGCCTGCTGGGCCATGGATCGAATTTCAGGCTCGTCCGAATCCGACATCGCACTGGCTGTATGCAAAAAATTAACCCGGAATTCGATTTTCTCACCAGAACAGCCCAAAAGCCCTGCCAAAAACACCATCGCGCAGCCGAAGCCAATGCTGGGGGAGAAACGAGAATGACACCTAAAATCCAGTAAAAACATAACGAATCGCGACTCGCAAAAAGAGGAAGGCTGCGAGATACCTGAGCAACAAGGGTACAATGCAACCGTATTCTCTCATAATCGACCAAGATTCGAAGGGGTCAAATCGACGCGGTGCTTTTCTGGAATACGGGTTACCAAAATGCTTGATGAACGCCCTGCAGGTCTTTTCAGCCCGACCATCATGAGTTTGAAACTGGCGGGTGGTTTGGTCTTTATCTGCCTCTGGCTTCCATTGTGCCGTGGCTGCAACGGCGGTGCCGACGTGATTCCGATCAAAGAAGTCCAGTTTGTTCCCATCGAACCAGAGAAAGTGCTCGGAAGCAGCCTCATCCTGACCTCGTATTCGAACGGCCTATTAGTCGCAATTTCTGTCTCGATCGCAGCCCTCTTGAGAAGCGAAAAAATCTGGAAGTGGTTTTTTCTTTCGCAACTTATCCTTACCCTAGGGGGGAGCGCCGCCATGATCGTTGGAGCAATGGTTTACAGCGACTCCACCCGTGATTTGCTCGAAACAATGCTCAGTTCTATCCCCGCCTGGTTCGCCGTCGTTGCGTGGATAGGTGGGGCGATCCGACGACCCGATTACCCAACCGCATGGTCAAGATTGCAGCACACATGGACCATTATCACCTTCTTCTTCATGCATCTGTTGATGATCCTCCAAGGGCAGGCCAGATATGGCTATTGGTTGACTATTGCGGGGCTGATTTGCCAAGTGATCGCGGTGGAAGTTGCTCGCCATCGCATGAAGCACGATTTATGGGACACGTCATCGAAAGTGGTACGCCCCCAGTTTTCTATTCGAAACATCCTTTTTTGGACCGCCTTTTTTCCAATCGTACTGACCTACTATCAGACCATCACCCCTTTTTGCGATTGGCTGTTCAAGCCAATTCCATAAGCGGGATTCTCCCCCTCCAAGTTTCCAGGGTGAACGCCTTCATAAATCCCTTTCAAACCTACCGATTCAATCTGCATTTCTCGCAACCCACTTTGTTGCAACCAGGTTAAGTGATCGTCCAAAGGACCAACCACCTCAAAAACGAGTGCTTGGCGGTTTTCGCTTACGATTCGCATTTGGTCACGTGGAAGTTTTGGCAAAGCATCTTGGGGTACCAAAGCTCGCACCCGATGAACAAATTTCAGTTCGTTCAAATTGATGGTGGTTTCTACCTTCCCTTTCTTCATAATGGCGGCGTGATCGCACACTTCGGTAATCTCATCCAAAACGTGCGAACAGAATGCGATCGTCGTTCCTCGACCATTGGACTCGCGAACCAACCGCAACACTTCGGAACGAACGGTTGGATCTAAGTTCGCCGTGGGCTCATCCAAAATCATGAGCCTACTTTGACAGCTCATGACACAACTGATCGCCAGCTTTTGACGCATCCCTGTCGACATAAAAGCGACTCGACGACTGGTGTCGAGATCAAGCCTTTTCGCGATCGATAAAGCTAGCTGTTGATTACCGCGAGGATGAATCGAGGCAAAAAATTCGATACAGTCTTTGCCTCGCATCAATCGAAACATCTTGGACTCGGCAGGCAAGTAGCTCACTCGTTGCCGAACTTGAAGACTTGATCGAATACAATCGATACCATCGATGAACGCGCTACCCGAGGTCGGTTTCAGATAGCCCAACAGGCAACGAATCATGGTGGTCTTGCCAGCCCCGTTGGGTCCAAGCAAACCAAACACGGAACCTTCCTGGATTGACAAAGTGCAACCGTCAAGGGCTGCGAACGCCCCGTATTGCTTGGTTAGCTTGGATACTTCAACGATGTTAGGCATGCGTGGTACTTTTTTCAAATTCTGAAAACTGGGCGGGGGCTTAGCCACTTGCAAAGGATCGCGGCGTCCCGTGATAGTCTATCTTACTGGCAAGCTGACTTGGCAGATCGTCCCAATTCCTTCTCCTGGCGCAAATCGGAGCTCTCCTCCCAAGCCATGAATCACGTTCCGCGTTAGAAACACCCCCAACCCCATCCCCTGACCTACCTCTTTGGTGGTAAAAAACGGCTCCCCGATTCGACGCTGCACTTCGGAGCTCATCCCGGTTCCTTGATCCATGATCTGGAACCGCCAAACCTGCGCATTCTTGCTCGGTTCGCCGGTTTGTTTCGGAAGCGTCTCCACCGTGATCTTGAATTGGACGGTCTCGTCCACCGCGGAAGCGTCCAATCCGTTTTGAAGCAGATTTCGTAAGGCTTGCGAAAGGGCTTGCTTGGGAAGCAGCCCTTGTCGCTGGCGATCTTCCTTCGAAACATCGATCTTCACGCGATTCGGTTCTCGCATTGCCTGTACCGTTTCTTGAACGATTTCCGCAATCGTGACTGGATGCAAGTGTTCAGCCGCCGCTTCGCCCGCCCCACTTTTCATGCGATGCAATATCTCCTTGCATCGATTCAGCTCCTCGCGGATCAGCTCCACATCGCGTCGGACGGACGGCGACGAATCGGTCTTTTCCAAATTGCGAGAAAGCTCTTTAGCCACAACCGCAATCGTCGATAGCGGGGACGCAAGTTCGTGCCCTGCCCCCGCAGCAAGCGTCGCCAACGCTTCTAGCCGCCGAGCTCGTTCACGCTCTTTTTCGACAATAGCAAGCTCCACTTCCCGCTGCCGAAGCGCCATTGCCAACATCGAAATGAAAAAGGTAACGACGAAACTGCAGGTCGTGAAGGCGATCAAAAACGCTGCCTTCCCAACCCCCCATTCAGCCACCGGCGACAGCGGGGACTGACTAAATACATCCAATGCATAAGCTTGATTGAGCAGCACAGAGCAACCCAAGACCGACATCAGCGAAATGCACCATGCAGATGCCCTGGGCAAAATCATGCCGGCAATCGCAATGTTCGCAAAATAGAAGAAGGTAAATGGGTTTGCTGCTCCACCGGAGAAAAAGAGCAACGCGGTCAAGGTCATCACATCAATGGCCAAAAGCAAGCCAATCATCCGGCTTCCAATCGTCTCATCATCATCACGCAAAACAAGATTGTTTGAGGCTTGTTGCGAAGAAAGATAGGACGATCCACTGGCATTCCACTTCAGCCGCCTCGCCCACAACCACAATGCAGCATTGCTTACGGCAGTTCCCGTCACCAAGAGCAACAACCACGTTGTCGGCAATTCGATTTGCAAAACCAAGGCGACATAACCGATCACCAAGAGCTGCCCTGCAACAGCAACCCAGCGCAACTGAGCTAGCCAAATGGCGGTCGATATATGGGGCTCGGAAAATACTTGTACGCGAAGACCAACCATCCCAAAGCACTTTCCATCTCTAGCCGTTGATCAGCGGGTGCTGCACTATGCCATGAACATCCGTCAACCGAAATCGTCTTCCCTGAAACTTGTAGTTCAATCGCTCATGATCGACCCCTAACAAGTGAAGAATCGTAGCGTGAAGATCATGAACATGCACGGGGTTCTGAGTCACGTTGTACCCAAACTCGTCGGTTTCCCCATAACTGATTCCGGGCTTGACCCCGCCACCTGCTAGCCACATCGTAAAACAACGGGGGTGATGGTCGCGTCCATAATCGGTTGCGGTCAGCTTTCCTTGGCAATAATTGGTTCTACCAAACTCACCACCCCAAACGACGAGCGTATCTTCCAATAGCCCTCTCTGAGCCAAGTCCGCCACCAGACCGGCACTCGGTTGATCGGTGTTCTTGCACTCATTTCGCAATGCACCAGGAAGTCCGCCATGATGATCCCAATCCTGATGAAACAGCTGGACAAAGCGAACCCCTCTTTCAATGAGCCGGCGGGCCAGAAGGCAATTGGCCGCAAAACTTCCAGGCTTCTTGACATCTTCCCCATACAGATCCAGCACATGCTGAGGCTCGTCCGAAAGGTTGTTAACCTCCGGAATCGACGATTGCAAACGATAAGCCATTTCATACTGAGCAATTCGTTCTTCGATGCCCGGGTCCAAAGTACTCGACTGTTGATATCGATCTAAGTCTCCCGTCAGATCCAACATGTTTCGACGTTGCATCCGACTGACTCCGTCGGGATCGTTCAAGTACAACACCGGCTCTGCCCCCGCTCGCAATTGCACCCCCTGATATCGCGACGGTAGAAAGCCACTGCCCCATAAGCGTTGGTACAGCGGTTGACCGCTTTTGTCTTTGGTGACTAAGACCACGAATGCAGGCAGGTTTTCATTGTCGGTTCCAAGCCCATAGGACATCCAAGCCCCGATGGACGGTCGACCTGCCATCTCAGACCCCGTTTGCAAAAACGTGATCGCAGGGTCGTGGTTGATGGCTTGCGTATACATCGACTTGATAAAACAAAGTTTGTCCGCGATCTTGGCCGTGTAGGGAAGGGCATCACTCACCCATGCGCCGGACTGGCCATGCTGCTCAAACTGAAAGGTGCTCTGAGCCAAAGGCAAAATCGCTTGATTGCCACTCATTCCCGTGAGCCGTTGCCCATTGCGCACAGAATCAGGCAATGGCTGGCCGTGCTGTGCCTTCAGTGCTGGCTTGTAGTCAAACAGATCCAGCTGAGACGGACCACCCGACTGAAACAGATAGATGACTCGCTTGGCCTTCGGCGTGTGATGCGGCTGATCCAAGATGCCAGGCACCCCTTTCAGGAGCTCCTGTCCCAAAACTTCACCGCGAGCTTGCCGCGACAGCATGCTTGCAAGGGCGATCGAGCCCAGCCCGGCAGCGGACTTGGCAAAAAAATGCCGACGCAATTCATGCAGGCGCTGACTAGACGCCACATCGTTCAACATACCATCATGGCTCATTAGGATTCCCCGTTTCTATCTCATGACCGAAAACGCATCGCTGTTCATGATGGAATTGACCACCAGAGTTAACGCCGCTAGTTTTGCTTGTTGACTTGCTTCCTTCACTTCAATCGCTTTCCAATCGCCCACCCCCAATAACTTCGCGGCCGAATCACTTTGAGCTTCAAAGAGAGCAGTCTGGTCCTGCACTCCTCGCAGCAACCGTTCTTGCAATTCCGCTGGGCATGCACGCGACGTCAAAAGAAGGTAGGCATTCGCGATCGCTTGCTGAAGGTTTTCTTGCGTGAATTTCGATTCGCTCACATCCGCTTGACGCTCAATCCCAAGTGAACGCAAAGCAAGTCCCCGCGAGGCTTCGACAAACTGAGGATCGTTCATCAGCACAAGAGCTTGAAGCGACGTAACAGTAATCTCGCGACGAGCCGAACAAACCTCCCGCCCCGCAGAATCAAACAACATCATGGATGGCGGAGGACTGGTTCGCTTCCATACGGTATACAGACTCCTTCGATAGAGCCCTTCCCCTTTGCTTTGAGGATACTTTAACCCTGATTTTTCCTCCCATAAACCTGCGGGTTGGTAGGGATAGGCTGGTGGCCCGCCCAAGTTTTGCGACAGCAAATGGCTCGCCTGCAATGCCCCGTCCCGAACCTGTTCGGCTGACAAACGCTGGGCCGGAAAATGGCTCAACAAACTGCCGTCCAAGTCTCGGTTCCGTCGTTCGCTGTCAACTCGACTGCTCTGACGGAACACCTGCGACAAAGCAATCTTTCGCATGATAGCTTTACGGCTCCAACCGGATCGAATGAGCTGAACGGCCAAGTAGTCCAGCAGCTGCGGATGCGATGGCAATTGCCCTTGGATGCCGAAGTCCTCGGACGTGACAACCAAACCGCGACCGAACATTTGTTGCCACATGTGATTGACTGCAACCCGAGCGGTCAACGGATGATGGTCACTGGTTAACCATTTTGCCAGCTCCAATCGATTGGTGGGCATCGCTTCACCGTCACTCAATAGAGCTTGGTGCACGGCAGGAGCAACGACGTCACCAGGCGAATCATAGGCTCCCCGATGAAGAAATCGAGTCGGATGATTTGCCGCCGTTTCGTCCATCACCATCAGCTCTCGCTTATCCTGAACGATCTTGGCCAACGATTCAAAGTAATGGTGCAGACTTTCCAGATGATACTTGCTGTTCTGGTCGACTCGACGTGCATAATGTTCTGTCCATTGCGCGCGATCTTGTTCGGATAGCTCCTCCCAAGTCAACAATGGGGAATCGGTAGCCAACGAAGCAAGCTCCACCCCTGTCAATGCCGTATCGTAAACTTGAAGATGATCAACAAGCCCCCCAGGTACACCGCGATCACGGTTCCGAGCACCAATACTCAAGGACACATCCACTCGTTCGTAAAGAATGTCTTTGTGAAGACTGTCCTGAATAATCTCCACCTCGGCCCGCTCGCCATCAATGTAGATGTGGGTATCGCTGGCAGAGTTGGTGCCACCATAAACCAACGCTACCTGCATCCACTTTTGGATCGCGACCGGTTGCTTGGTCCGTATCTTGATGGCGCTCGATGGCCAATAATGGATGACTCCAAAAGTAAAATGACCATCCTCGATCAGCAATTGATAACCGCGCGAGCCCGCATCGGTCCAAGACTTGGAGCGATGTAAAACTACCGCTCGATCAAAGACCTTTGGAATCTTCAGATCCAGACAAATAGTAAATTCCTGAGTTCGCGAAAAAACTCCTGATTTTGGAAACACGAGCGCATTGTCTCCATCGAGAGCAACAGCCGATCGCGAACCCTCTTGAACCACTTCGATCGTCCCCGCCTCGCTGCTTCCTGGCTGATCTTTGGCGACTGTGTTCTCCAGTGTTGTCAGTGGTGCAACACCGTCCATCGGAAAATCCGACTTGAGCCAACGCTCCTCCGGTTGAGGCCACCCGGCCAAGGAGCTGTACCACTCTTCCACTTTGGTGCTACCCTTGAGCCGTGACACCTCGTCCTCGTAGATTTTCCGAATCGACTGCATCGCTTTTTGCAAAGTTTCTACTTGCTGACTTTCTGCATTGTCCAATAACAGCAAAGTTGGACCAGGCATCGAATCGGTCCAGTAACTCGTAAGCCCCGATTCCTGGATGTTGTCGAACATATCGCACAACTGGAAGTACTCTTGCTGCTTGAGCGGATCGTATTTGTGGTCGTGGCATCGCGAGCATTGTAGGGTCAACCCCATCACGGCCGTTCCAAGCGTGTTGACTCGGTCGGTCATGTATTCGACGCGGAACTCTTCCTCGGTACTTCCACCTTCTTCATTTTGACGATGTAACCGATTGAACGCGGTTGCAAGCCGTTGCTCCCGAGTCGGATTGGGCAACATGTCGCCAGCTAACTGCCAAGCAATAAACTGATCCATCGGCAAGTCTTGGTTGATTGCGGAAACGACCCAATCGCGATACACCCAAACATCGCGATACCGATCCGATTGGTAGCCATGGGTGTCCGCATAGCGGGCAAGATCGAGCCAATAGGTCGCTGCGCGCTCGCCAAATTGAGGGGATGCAAGCAGCTGGTCTACATACCTTTCATAAGCACCGGGTGATGCATCATGCACGACAGACTGCAATGAATCGATCGACGGCAGACTGCCAGTTAAAGCAAGACTTGCGCGACGAGCCAACGTTTCGCGATCCGCCTCCGGTAGCAAGCTCAATTGATGAGCCTTGAGCGTATCCGAAACAAACGCATCGATCGAATTCTGGTTGTCGCCGTTAGACAACGACGGAACGGGGACATCATCAGGCAAAGGTTCGAATGACCAGTGCTTGGCTTTGTAGACGGCACCACGTTCAATCCATGTCCGCACCAGATCCTTTTGCTCAGGACTCAATTCGATCTTGCTGCTTGGCGGAGGCATGACCACGTCGGGATCCGTCGACTGAATACGCTCCCAAACTTCACTTTCCGAAAGATTGCCTGCCACGGCAAATTTTTTGCCAGAGGAGGTTTCGAATTGCACGCCGTCATCTCGATCAAGACGCAGCTCTGTCGCACGAGTCTGGCTGTCCGGGCCGTGGCAGGTAAAGCACCGATCCGAAAAGAGCTTCCGAATCGAACTGGCAATCTCACTGTCCGATTGCTCACCCGGGGCCTGCCCCAACACTATAGAACCTTGGAAGCCGGGGCATTGAAATTGGACGCCAGCTAACCCAAGGCAAACGAGGATCAGACGTCGACAGGTTCTGGCAAGACTACGTTTCGCGAGCAATAAAAATTGCATGAAAATCACGTGCTGAAAGGGGAAGGAGTCGCAGGGTGGGGCAATCGCTATTCGACACGCGATTGTAATGCGACTTCAAAAAGCCAACGTTCGGATTATATCCCAAAAACCACCAATCTCCAGGATCCCGCATCAATAGCCGGCCAATTGCAAGACGAAACCTTTTTCCCCGATTATTGATTCGCTCTGGTTTTTGATTCTCGATCTGGCTTTTAGCGCCGCCAAGAGTGAATACGAGATGGGGAATTTTTGCAAGCGTCAGGAACAGTTGAAAGGACAGAGGTCGGAATGTGGCCACGCCACAAGAAAATTCGTTTAGCAATTAGCCGTAGGCGTACTCAGCACAGCCTACTGGATGCTCTTTCGGAAGCCTTGGATGAGTTTCGTTTCGCCGATGGTATCGCGTAACGCTAACGTTTCGTTGATTTGCTGCGCTGTCAATCCAGGTAGCTGCACGCTTGATTCGATCTGTTGGTAGGTACCATCCAACCATCGAACCATCTGGAGCGACTCACCGTCGTGCCTCCAGACCTCCAAAACATGCATGGCTGCAAACAATTGCATTTTCCTGATCGCCGACGAAGTCAACTCGACTTCGATTAACAGGTCGGGTGGCGGATCAACTGCGAAATCCAATTCTTTCTTGCCCAACAATTGGGCTGCATGAGTTACATAATACGATTCATCCGCTTCAAACGCTTTGGCCAAGTCGGATCGCTTGACGGTTACCGATGCGACGCTGATGATTTCAATATCCATGAGCTCCGAGTACGTCTCAACAATGCGACCGATAAGGCGGCCAATGTTCTCGTGTTCTCGTTTGGGTGACATCATCTCTAAAACTCCGTTATCGTATGTCATGCGAGGGATGCTGCCACTTCGTTGATCAGCGAGTTCGACGTAGGTCTCCCAGGCGACGTTTTCCAAGACCATCCGAGTCTCTGGTTCTGGTCGTATACGCTCAACAATGCTCACTTGGGGCTCCAAAAAGTCTGGATAGTAGGGAAAGCTCAGCAAGATCTTTTGACTCATTCTACTCCGTAACAAGTCAACTCTCCAGACACAGAATGCGAACCAACTGTACCGTTCGAAAGTCGGCACCGTTCGAAAATCGAAAAAGACGCGCCCGACAAAAGTCGCTTTCGTTGCTTTGAGCCTGAGGCGCTAGCCGAGTTTTTCGGTATTGCAATAATCGGCTAGCGCCTCAGGCTCAACAAAACGAAAAAAGACTTTTGTCGGTAGAGTTAATCCCTAGTTCTGGCCTACGCGACCACAGGATTCCATCGTGCTCGTGCTCAGTCCGCCGTGGCGGACGGTGCTCGTGCTCGTAATCGAACGCGTCGCGTGCATGGCATCGATGCGACTTCCGTTACGGCTCACAAACCGCCGTTCTCTGACTCGCGGATCATGCTCCTTATCTCCATTCGCTTATCCAACACCAAATTCCTGCTCGATCAGCGCGTTGACCAGGATGGAATGATACAATTGCTTGATCGATCGAGCACGAGCACGAGCACCGCTTCGCT
>JBIKLJ010000357.1:0-3863 GCA_044359895.1 Pirellula sp. | reverse complement strand
CTATCTTCCTGCCTGCCTGGCTTGGCTGGTACACCGAATTCGAATGCTTGGAGTGAGTAAATGCGTTCCGTCGTAGGGGTGCGGTTGCTCGTCAAATACTTAAGCTGAGGATTCGAGTCGGTTCAAAAGCAGAACGGTTCGAAACGGAAATTGCAGAGACGGAGCTTTGCTTTTCGTAGCGAACAGCGGTTGTTCGAAATGATGTTAATGCCCGGACCCAGTTGTGAACAAAGGGTGGATCACACCTACCGATCATTATTGATTGAAAGGTAAGCGATCACTGTTTGGACCAGCAAGGGCAAATACCGTCATGGAAGGAGTACGCATCGTACTCAGTCCGGACTCATTCACTATTGGAAGGTAACGGAGACCAAAAATATGAAGGTGTTCACCACAGGCCAGGTCGCGAAGATCTGCAAGGTGGCCCCGAGAACCGTCAGCAAATGGTTCGACTCCGGCCGACTCAAAGGGTACCGCATCCCCGGTTCACAAGACCGACGCATTCCCCGAGAGTATCTCATCAAGTTTCTCAAAGAGCATGGTATGCCATTGGGTGACTTGGAAGATGAGGCCATGGCCAAAGTTCTGATCGTTGCACAAGATCAGGTCTTAATCGAAAACTTGAAACGAGAACTCCCGCAGGAAAGAAGTTTCAAGGTATCGGTTGCTGCAAGCGGTTTCGAGGCAGGTATCCAAGCAGAAAGTTTTCACCCAGATTGCATGATCGTCGACTTCTCGGTCGGCAAGCTAGAAGCATTGCAAATCTGCCAAAACCTACGCAAAAATGCCGACTTCACCGAGATCATTCTGATCGCTTTGTTGCCAGACGACGGCAACACGATGAGCTTTGATCGATCGAGCATCAACGAGACGTTCAAGAAACCATTCGACGCCCGTCTTTTGGCCGAACGACTCCGCACGCTTATCGGAGCTAAGAAGGAATTGGTCTAAACCAAGCCCTTTCTTCACCCAAAACGAATCAAACCTTTGTCGCTTCCGGCGGCAAAGGTTTTTTCGTTTTATGACAAGTAGATGAAAGCGAATAGGTAGCCTAAGTGGATTCGCGGTCGCACTGGATCTATCACACCCAATGCGTGACGGACTGTTGATTTCATGGTACGACGGACTTCCTAGTCCGTCGAATTCCCCATGGACGGACTTGGAAGTCCGTCGTACCGTCCTTACCCAATCACGACTTCACTAATGCAACGAGCCGGTGAGCGAGGGACAAAGAATCCCTCGCTTACGCAGCGGGTTGTCATTCAAGCGAAATTCGAGCTTTATGAGCGTTGGTCGGCAACGTCCAATGAACCATGTCCCCGTACTTTCGAACGAAAAATAAATGGTCTCTTCGGGGACTTTCAATTCACTCTACTTCAGTCGAGCGCTATACAGCGTTCCTCCACCGGTGATGTAAAGCGTCTTTCGATCTTTTCCTCCGAATGCGCAATTGGTGACTTCGTCCGTTGGAACAGGCAGAAAATCCAACAACTCACCATCTATAGTCAGAACGTACACACCTCCACGCACACTAGAATCAGGTTCTGCAGGAGGATTGCTTCGGTTCAATCCGCCTGCCACGTAAAGATTGCCACTCGAATCTTGCTTCACACCATCCGGTCCGCGCCCTTGTCCCCAATCGAAAAGCACTTTCGCGGACGACTTATCGACCGAGCCATCCTTCTTCAAATCGAATCTCCATAGCTTCCGAGCTCCGCCCAGCGAATCGTTGTTGTTGTCTGCAACCAACAAATGTTTATCATCGGATGTCACAAGAACTCCGTTAGCCCGTTCCACTTCTCGGCCGATCACACGCTGGACCTTACCATCCAGATCAATGCGATACACCCCTTCGATCGTTTTTCCGCTTTCATCAAGAACTTCCATATCTTCGCGTTCGCCGTAGCGAGGATCGGAGAAATAAATTCTTCCTTTCGAGTCCACCGAAAGATCGTTCGGTGTGTTGTACTTCGCTCCCTGGAAGGCATCTGTCAGAACGGTCAGATTACCTTGCCTATCGGTTCGAGTGACACGTCGTAATTTAGGCTCGCATGCCAGCAGATTTCCTTTGGCATCAAATAGCAATCCATTCGTTCCAGCTCCCTCGCGATAGATGGAAGCCATGCGATCATTGGACCAACGATGAATGTTACCATTCCCACTGGTCAAAACTCCCCATTCGGAATCCCAAGCTGGCCCCTCGCCTCCTGCCCCGTCTCCTACCTCGACTTCGAGCTTGCCACCTTCTTCGAAAAGGGACAATGCCCCCGGTCTTGGCATCGTCAAAATTGCGTTGGCGAACTTTGCACCTAGGTCAAGATAACCCTGAGTATCGTAGTGCCAAGGATCGGAGTACTTGTACCAATCCGTATCCGTGATGAGCTTCGCGGCTTTGTCGTTGTATACAAAACTAGCCTGTCCTGCACGCACGATGTCACCATGCTTCCAAATCAAGTCGGCTCCCCCTTTTTTGGAATCGGAAATTCGACCGATGATGACGGGTAGATCGTCCGATCGCATCGCCGAACGCATGAGATCCATCAACCGCTTCAAGTTCTTCTCATAGGCTTGAGCAACTTGCTCGCCATGGGTCGCGTCGCTCTCTCCTTGCATCCACAAGATGCCAGCGGGCACAAGCCGATCCGCCGTTCCGTCTCCATCGATATCCGAAACATTGAAGGCACCACGTAGAGTTGCCAAGAATTGATCGTATTGGTTTATGTTGCGAAAAGCCCCCGTTTTCGCTTCGAAATCGGGCTCCCAGCAACCCCAGTGGGCCGCCGACGACTGATCGAGGGATGAGCCGTTACGAGCGTACTTGATGATTGCGATTTTGCGGTTCGGTCGCAGAGCACGGAGAGTTCTTGCGAAGCTAACCTCGGCTCCGAAACGATCGCTAAGTCGATTTTCGGTTCCATCCGTTGTGAATCCTGTCCCATGCCCCGGTTGAACTACCGACCATTTGCCAATCCCTAATGCCGGCTGTTGATCGGGCAAGGGTGTTGAATGGTATATCCAAGCATCCTGGACTGGCGAACGATTGCTGGCATCCAGTTCCGAGTTCGAACCAAACCCCTCCATGTTGGATTGACCACCAAGGTAATAGAGGTCGAAATCATCGGCTCGAACAAGACCACAAGACAGAGCAACAATCGTTGCAACGAGATACGCGTTTACATTCATAGCAGTGAAAATCAAGGTGAGAGAGGGGAGGTCTTCCGCAGAAACTGTGGGTAAAAAACGCTTGATATAGCTCCGCTTCAGGGCGTTGGATTTTTCGCATTACTCAAAAAACAAGTCGACATGCACGAAAGAAGTCAGGGGCTACCGAAGCAACGTAATGATATCGATTGCAATTGTCGCTCGCAATCAAACAAGGAAAGCCTACATGGTTTTTTCAATATCTTGGACTCGGCAACGATCGCGGGCATCAAGTATGTATGCACGGATGCCTATACCTCGCCTGAACCAGAACGTGGGTGGCACCGATTGAATCAGGGTTGTACCGTGCGAATGGGCGTTTGGAGTACATCGACTAGATGCATTCGGTGGATACTTTAATTGACTTGGATTTTTAGAGTCTGGGTATTTGTTGTGTTTCCCAAATGGTCATAGGCTTCTACGAATATGTCGTGCAAGCCTTGGGAAAGATTCACGCGAGTGGCTAACTCCGCTAATCCATCCGCCATCACGATAGGTGATTGCCCTTCCACCTTGCGAACAACTCGATAACGAACCCCGTCTCCGGCAGTCGTCCAAGCCAGACGCAATCCATCTTTTTGAACTGCCGTAAGAATCTCAAATGCGTTCGGCAGTCGACTGATGCGAGTAAAACGACGATCCATCGCTTCCCAACCGCCACC
>JBIKLJ010000356.1:0-3879 GCA_044359895.1 Pirellula sp. | reverse complement strand
CTTTGAAGATGGGGCGAACATCTTTTTCGTAAGTGAGCGTTTGGGTTTCCGAGCCCGCCGCAAGTGGGTCGTTTGCGAAAGCGTTTGTGGAGATACCGCACAAGAAAGCGATAAGGAAAGTAAAAGCGATGAGGCTTGATGCAAGCGAAGCCAGCGGATTCGTTTGCATCCAGATTGATTTGTTTTTCATTTTCGAAATCCTATTGTCGATGGAGGGTAGAACCTCCGGGAGGGAACAATATTCTGATCAGGCGTCAGGCAAAACTTCTCCAAAAAAACGGAGCCAATTGCCATAGAATACGCTTTGCACTTCTTCGTCCGAGTAGCCGCGTCGCTGCATCATGTCGACCATTTTTTGCAAATCTCGGTATCGATTGAGATCGGCAGGCGTCTGTTCGCAACCATAACCGCCGTCCAAATCCGTACCGATACCCACGTGACGAATCGACCCGGACGATAGCGATCGCACATGGTCCATTTGATCGATGGCGCGCTCCAGTGTTGCGGTAGGGATTGTCTGCCCGCGAACAAATCCGTTTTGCAGCATGATCACATCCATGGAGACGCCCAGTACCCCATCGCGATCGATAACCAATTGAATCTGTTCGTCGCTGAATTGACGTTGCCAGTCGCAGATCGCTCGTGCATTTTGGTGGCTAGCGTGCACGCGTCCATCAAAATGTTCGGCCACTTGCCAAAATGCGACATCTGACAAATGAGTCATGTCGATGGTGATTCCCAGCGACTCACAGTTCTTAAGCAATTGCAAAGCGTCTAGCGACAAACCTACTTCGCTGCGAGTGCCTCCGCCGTATCGATTGGTACCGTAGTGGGTCAGCCCGAGCGCTCGCAAGCCATGATCATAAAATTCAAAGACCGTATCGGGTGTCAGCATTGGATCGGCTCCTTCCATCGTAAGGATAAACCCTAAGGAGGCGGAGGCTGGATCGCTTTGAAAGGCTTGGATCTGGGCTGTCAAGTCTTGCTTGGTTCGAATCATGCGCAGATAACCGGAAGCTTCCATGGCTCGGTAGTAAGCCAAGTGGGCATGGGCCATGCCGTAGCATGCATGAGGACTTGTCCAGCCGAACGAATGGTTGATAGGCTGTTCCATTCGAGCGATCATCGTGGCAAGGCAGACAGCTACTTCGGATAGCTTCAGCTCGGGAAAGCTAAGGGTGTTGGTCTTTCGCCCGAGTTCCGTCATTTCAAGCGTGGTTTCTTGAGCACGTATGTCGTCAACGGATTGGCGAATATCGCGATTCAAATCGATCGCGTTCATGGCTAAGTCCAAATGCGCATCAAAAATCATCATAGCTACAGAACTCCGAATGTTTTAAAGGCTTGCGAAGCGGTCATGCCGGCTTGAATTGCGTCGCGGACTTGGTTTTCAGCATGAGCTTTGTGCCATGCCGCGGTTAGTACTTGATCGATCACACTTTTGGGAACAAAGACGACACCGTCTTCATCTGCTGCGATCAAGTCATCAGGATGCACAGTCACTCCACCGATTTCGACCGCCACATCCAAATCGACAACTCGCTGGCGGTCTTTCGAATCGTAGGGGCAAGTTCCTAAAGCGACCACGTTGAATTCCATGCTGCGCATTTTATGGATGTCGCGAACGGCACCGTCGACCAAGACACCAACACAACCTGCGTTTCTGGCGGCCGTGCTGAGCAGTTCCCCCCAGATCCCGGAACGAAACGAGCCACCAGCGGCACAGACAATTACATCCTCTGGCTTGCAGCTATCCACTGCCGCTAATTCTAGTTCGTAGGGCTTAGGATCCACGTGCGCCATATCTACCCACAAGGTGGTTTTGCAGAATCCCATCAGCATCGGAGCCGGAGCTCCAAAAGGAGCGGTTTGATGTCGAAACGGCAAACGGGGTGACTGATGATGAAAGCCCAAAGCATCCAGAGCATCACACAAAAGCGGAACCGACAATTCCCTGCGCGCCATATCCAAGGTTACGTGCGTTGCATTTCTCGGTTTTTCCATCATCGACGGCATCATAAGGGGATTGGTATGGGAGGGAATCGTTATGCAGGGACGCCGACCGTATGGAATCCAAGTTGTTCCGATAGGTCGAACGCGATCTCGCAAATCATCGCGAACTTGATCCAGGATGGTTTCCAGTTGGTCCGTATCGACAACGCGTTCCATTCGCATAACCCCAAGATTCACCGTTTCGTCTGAGGTGTCCCGAAGTCGAGTCATCGAAGCTGCGGCCAAGTCCACTAGCCGCCGATCGTCGAAACCACTTGCCGGAAGTAGCTTCTAAAATAGAGAACAGTTTCGACATATAGGCAGATTCCACTCGCAAAACTGTACCATTCCGCCAGGCGGAACGCAAGCAATACTAAAACGGTGCGACCCTTCGGTGGTTGCAGATTTTCCCCGGGAAACGCGTGGATGAACAACTAGGCGATCCTACGACGCACGATGTAGATACGCTCGTAAACGACCCGGAGCGGATGGCTTTGGTTCGCTTGCGATTGTCCGATGTCTCGTGGTTTATGCGGGATGGACCACGCTTCTGTGCTAGCGAAGTTGGGGATCGCTGATGGGATGTGGTGTGATTTGGTTTGGAACTTTAAAAAGTACTTTGGCAAGAGCCGAGGGCCAGGTTCGCCCGATCGGATGCAAGAAGAAGCGATTCTGGGGACTCGCAAGTTCCAACCGGGCCAGAGAAAAATTCGCAAGTGTTTTGCCTAATAGGCTAGGCCAAGCTTGGCCTATCGATGAACAATCTCGGCGGTTGCCCAAAGGTGACCTCACCGGATCATGGCATTGGCTCTTTGCTTGAAAATCAACTCGAGTCGCGTTGTCGGTCCGTGCCACCGTCACTTGTCTAATGCGCAATCGTCGTTTAATCGTCGGCTTGGTCGCCGTCTTTGATGACAAAGGTTGCTTTCAATCGTGCGACTTCCGTGGCAAGGCCTGCGAGTTTCACGCTTCGAAGAACTTCATCGAAGTCTTTGTAGGCCTGCGGGGCCTCGTCTTTGGGGTACTTCCGGCAGTTCGTGAGAATATCCGATCGGTCGAACGACTCGTCGACGGATGCTTGGTCCAATTCTCGAATGGCGCGCTTTCGTCCTAATTGCCGCCCGGCTCCGTGATTTACGCTGTAGCAACTGATTTTGGCGCCTGGATCCGCGACCATCACGCTGGAGCCCGCTTGAGGGTTTCCGGGCAGCAAAATGGGATGGCCTGTTTCAGCATAACGAGTACCTTTCAAAGCGTAATGACCTGCCGGGAACGCTCGTGTGGCTCCTTTGCGATGAACCCACTGTGGCATTCCGTCGACGATTTCTTTTCTCGCAATGTTATGACTGATGAAGTAGATCAATTGCCCTTGTGTGCCAGGGAAGATTTCCTGAAAAGCTGCCAGAACCAAGGAATTGATGAGCAAGTGATTTACGGTCGCGAAGTTTGCGCCAAGCGACATGTCATCGATATAGTCGTTCGCTTCGGATGTTCCCAAGGGGGCATAAACCAGCTCGCGATCATTGCCTGGGAGTGGGATGTCCCATTTCGCGAATTTGCTTTGCAGCGACTTGAACTGCCCCATCGCCAAATTGTGCCCGATTCCACGTGAACCACAGTGAGATAAAAATGCAACATGTCGGTCCTTGAGACCGAACACGTCAGCTGTTCGTCTGGAACGCGCATCATCGGCCACATGAACAATCTCGCATTCACCAAAATGATTACCGCCCCCATAGGATCCTAATTGGGATACTTTGTCTGCAAATCTTCGAAATGTGCTTTGCGCAAGATGCCAATCCATACGCGATGCTAACGAATCGGTTGTGTCATCGTGGCCAACATGAGAAGCGTCCTCGCATCGAGTCGCCCATTCCGCTGGAATAT
>JBIKLJ010000355.1:0-3882 GCA_044359895.1 Pirellula sp. | reverse complement strand
GGAACCGAAGGCATGCTGATCTGTCGAACACCATCGGTGAAGTAAGCAAATTCTTGACCGGTTGCTCCGCTGCCCAGTCTTTCGTTGGACTCGAAAGTGCCGTTGGCATTGATGTCGATCCATGCGTTGACATAGACATTTTGTGCTGGCGATGCACCGCGAACATCCACACTGATCGATCCCGTGAAGGATGCGACAAAAGTGTTAACCACCACACCGTCGTCGGTATCAAGGTCCGTCAGGCGAGCATCCGGGTCTGCGGTCACGGTAGGTCCAAGTGAGACACCATTCACGACTCGATGGCGTGGGCCATCGCTTGCCTTTTTGCTTGCATAGCGAGGGTCAGCCGCATCGCCGTAATCAAACCCTTCCCCTAGGAAGATGTCGATCACCGTTTGGCCATTGTCTTCGGTGGCTCGCATGGCATTGCCTGCCAAGTCGCGAATTCCCGATACCGCAGTCGCACCCAAGCCAGCCACGCCTCGTGCACCTTCGATTAGTACCGTTGCACCAAGTTGAGTCAGGCTCACACCAGGAATGTTCTGTGCAGCGATTGTATTGATCAGAAGCGTCGCAACTTGATCGCTAGTGATCACGGTGGACAAATCGATGCGAACTGGAATTGCTGCCGATTGGCCAGGGATGCCGACCACTTGCAGTACCGTGTTGGTCGCTTGAACTCGAACATCAACTTGGTTTCCAACAGAAATCAATCCGTTCGGACCTGCAGTCGCTGTGATTCCCAGGATGGAACCGTTGATCGCGTTCACGATCGAATTAGCCAATGCGGTTACCGATACCGTGCTGAGCGGAACGGCTACGGAATTCGGACGAACCGTACCGTTGCTATCGAGCTCAAACACAACGGTTGAATTTCCTCGTTGGATGGTGAAGGTTTGGCCATCACCAATTCCTACAGGCAAACCGTTTGCGGTTGGGATTTGCAATCCGTACCCAGGCGTTACGCCCGATTGTCCGGAAACAACCATGAGACTATTGTCTGGGAGGAATTGAATTCCATCCCCTAGAATTTGAAGTTCGCCACCGCCGATGCTGGTCGCCGTCAGATTGACGCTCAAGCCAGTATTTCGAATTGCCAAGGCTACTCTTTCTGCAAGAACCGATGGCGGGTCTTGTGTACTGAAAGCAACGGCAACATTGTTGGGTCGAACCGCTTGGTTGTTATCGAATTCGAACGTGATGCGTTGAAGTCCATTATCGACGCGGAAGGTCGTTCCGTCGATCGCGGTGTTCGTAAATCCGTCGAACGAAGATGGAACACGGATCCGAAGTCCGGTATCCAGTTCAAATCGGGTCGATTTGTTGGTCGAGTCTTGGATGGTGTAAATCGTGCCGTCTACGATCGATTTCGGCTCCACGACCACGATCGACGATTCGTTGGTGTTGATAAACCGGATCTGGTAGACCGAGTTGTTTTCCCAAACGCCAGCAATCGGTGTCAAGCGAACGATATTACTGGTGGCCGAATAACCAAACCGGTAATCTTGTCCTTCGACCAAGATCTGAGCGTTCTTGTAGAGAACAATACTGCTCGAGGTGACACTTCGTTGTTCGATACCAGAACCTTCCGACTGGAAGCCGATCTGCGATGCATCGACGATTTGAACGTCGAAGAAAAACTGGTTGGAATTAACCACTTCAACCGTGCCGATAGCTGGGTTGGTATCAACACCTTGCGTATCGTTGTCATAGGGGTTAACGGCAAACGCTGTCGGTCCATTGAAGTCCGATCGATCTGCAGCACCGCGATCTTTGAAGATCCGTTCGCCCAAGCCCGGAGGTGTCTGAACATTCGGGTCATCGACACGGAGCATGCCGTTGATGTCGGTGCTTGGAGCAATGATGGGTGATGGCAGCAAGCCAAGAGGCTGCTTAACCGCCAACAATGCAGAGCGATCCACCAACGAATCCATCGTGGAATCGATTGATAAAGCACCCGCTACTGGGTAAAGATTGCCACGAAGTGGATCCGAGAACAATGGAATAGTCGAAGCAACCGAAATCGGGAACTGACCAGGAACAGCGGACCCACTTACTGGACGGCTGTTGCCTTGGAACAAAGTTGCTCCCACCACGGTCGAAGTGCTTGTCGCATCGACAACAATCCCGTCCGAATGATTAGCAATAATGTTGTTTAGCAATGTTGGGCTGGCGCTGTTCTGTACATTGATACCGGTACCAAGCGGGGTGTAGATCAAGCCAGGACGACTCGACAAGGCACCCACAGCGTCAATATCTGCACCTACCGAATCACCGCTCAATGCACCATCGCTACTAACGTCGGTGATTCGAACGAAGTACAACTGGCTCAGCGTGCTAAAACCGAATGCATCTAAATCGATATAGCGATTGTTGAAGGAAATGTTTCCAACCGATGTGTAATTGATGTTGTCAGCACTGACTTCCACCCGAGCGAGTTCCGAATTTCCAACTTCGTAGACCGCTAGATCAGGCCTTGCGTCGCCGGACCCGGTCAGAATGTTGTTCGTGAACTGGACGACAAGCACGCCACCGCGACCAAGCGAGACCGCACCCTGTCCAGGTGTCGGCTCACCGATACCGCTGTAATTCGGCGCGCCGAGAGCATCCGCAGCCACTTGCAGTCCTGCAAGTGGAACAGGCCCGCCGCCAGCGGTTGCATCGTAGCGAGATACGGCATCAGCAAAGGATAGCAAGCCTTGGCTATAGAAATCACTTCCAAAGGTAGCTGGAGCTGATGCGTTGACGCTTGCAACAGTTCCACCAAGAATCGTGTTGTTGACGATTCGTGCAAATGGAACAGGTGAAACAGCAGCGGAAGCTTGCGTGTTACGGCCACGGATATCAATACCCCCGGCTACGTTTCCAATAAGCTCGTTGTTCATAACTACCGCGCCTGGAATCAAGCGTTGGTCGTTGAGCGTTATGGTATTTCTTACGGCACCTGGGTTGGATGCGCCCGACGTAGGACCAGGAACGTCTGCTTGGAGAACAATACCGAATCCAGCCGAACGCGAGATTCGGGAGTTTTCGACAATCACTTGTCCTTGCTCTCGCTTGGTGTTTTTATCCCCTTCGAAACTGAAGGTGGATACCGCTCCTGCCGATGCCGGCAACGTGACGCTGACAGGCCCAACCAACGAGATCGTTTCGGAGTTCTGACCTGAAACGCTGCCATCGGAAGAAATGGCTGCAATGTTGAGCAACGACTGAACAGCTGTCGAGTTGATCAAGTCACGAACTCGAGACGCAATCACCTTCGCCGACTCGTTCGCACGGCCATTGTATGGAATTGCGATGCTGCCCGTGCTAACACCTCGTGCTGCTGACCCTGCTGGGATACTTTCGTCGTCAAATTCGAGAGTTACGACGCTCGACCCATCGCTCAAAACAATTCGCTGACCATCCGCGATTCTGGACGAACTTTGGAATGTAAGGGTTTGGCCAACAGCTTGTTGAGCATTCGGTGCGAAACCTAGGTTTAGCGTAATGCCGGATCCAAGACTTGGTGTTCCGTACTCTGTTCCACCACGTATTTCAAGCTGGTAAGGACCAACAAGAATGTCGCTCCCAGCCCCGCCGCTTGTTACAAAACTGGTATCGGGACGAACCCCGGTTACCGACTCGCCACGTTCAGCGAGACCGATGATAAAATCATCGAGATACAAACCTTCGAATGCGTTGTTTTGTGCTCGAAACGCCGGCGGGAGCCCGACGCTGTTCTCAGAGAAAATATCCTCCGCTCGAGGTTGCGATACGGTGAATGGGCCAGCATTGGTTACGGTGATGCCGGTCAGATCTACGTATCGGTCGCGAGCAAGGTAAGTAGTGTACGCATCCAAACCACCTGCGAACGTCTGCTCCATAGCTTCCGAAACGCGA
>JBIKLJ010000019.1:0-40091 GCA_044359895.1 Pirellula sp. | reverse complement strand
GTCGTAATCAAAAAATGGAAAAAGACCACGACACCGTGTATCACCGTCCGGCAGCAGGATCCCGAGGAAGAGATTGTCATCATCGATTAATTGCGGGTTGAGTTCTATGGAGAGATGCATGGTTGCATCAACTCTCGCCGACTTTTTTGCGATCCGCGACGGGTTTCTGCGTAAGCGAAGTCCGTCGCTTGATGGAACGAGCGTCCCCAAACACTCTCAATTCAAAACCCCTTTTCATAGGCAGCATTACGATGAAATCCGCAATGATCGTGGGCTTGTTCTTCATCTTGTTCGAAACCCAGTCCATCAGAGGCCAAGATCTTGAAGATCGGTTTGCGACGTTTCTGATCGAACAAGCAGATGTCAGTAAATGCTTTTCGGTCCTGATCGAACGAATCTCCATCTCTGAAACGAAAGAGAGCGATGGAACGGTAAGCGTAGGCACAACGCGAAACCTCCAGCGTTTTATTATTGGAAACAGAGGTGCTTGGCAGCGAATCGATGGAATCAACTTCAATCTGATGAGTCCATCCGATCTGTCTGAGAAATCGCGAGAGGCTCAGCTCGTTCATGAAAACGAAGGATGGTATTACTCATTTTATCCACGCTCCCCAAAGGACAAGATAACGCGATTCCAAGTCAAGGCGGGAATCGTTAGCATGCGACCCACTGACACGCGTCGCAAACACCCATTCAACATTGCGACAACTCAATACGGTGGCGTGTTGGTTGAAACAGATACTTCGATAGTCCGGCTTTCTCCAAAGTTGATCGACGAAGAAAAACTACCCGACGGGCGAACTCGAATGTCTATGTTTCTTGCGATGGGCGATGTGTACCTAGTTACCTTCAATCAGGAGCATCCTTGGTGCATCGAAGAAATCGAGTTTCAAAAGAAGGTCAACGAAGTTTATCAGGAGAATCCTCCGCCGTTGTTATCATTGACTAAGGATGGTTTGAAGGAGTATCAAACGTACGCAACCAATCGAACTGAATGGGAGGACACGGGGCTGGATCACAGGGTACCCAAGAGAACCACTATCTCTCATAGTCGGGCACAGAGAAAAGTAGAAATGGAAATTCGCTTTATGGATTGGAAGTTTGGGGATGATGTGGACGAAGAACTCCTGGACGACCTGGAGTTCACTCCGCAAAAAATTCAAAAGGCAATGGATTTTGACGAGCTTCGCAAACGATTCGACGAATTGCGGTAGAGATTACCTACCTAGCGGGGGCAAACCCTCTTTCCTGTTTGCGAATAACACATAGGCCGTAACAAACGTAGGCCGTAACAAACGCTAGCGCGGTTACGGCAGGCCCCGTTGGAATCCCATTGCCCCAATCGAACAAATCAAGTCCTACCTAGCACTCCATGCCGTAACTGCATCCAAAGCGACTTGTTACGGCCTACGAGCGACTTGTTACGGCCTACGAGACTTGTTACGGCAACTCTCTTTCGGTGCATCAGAACAGCTCTGGCTGTGTCCAACGGATGCATTCGTTTTCAGGCTGAACCACCGAGCTGTTGCTGGTTCGGTCAGTAACCTTCGTAGCTTGGCTTGATCGGCTTTTTGAGACAAAATACTCGTTCTGAGAAGATTCGTAGGTAACGTCCACAAACCCTTGAGCGTCTATCACCTGCAATTGTTTCAAGAACGAATCGTCATTTTGCATTTCAATGACCCATCTTGGATCGGATCGAATCAGCAAGTCACGCAGCTTACGCCAGCGCATTTTCCCCTGGACCAGCGACGCGATGATCGGCCCAAGTTCGGCGTGCGTCGGCGGTGGTTCGTTCAGGACATGGTCCGCAGGATGCGCCAGGTAGATTCGGTCGTTCGTTTGTTCTGTTCCCGCAGACGATTTAGCAAGGGCAGGAAATCAGAATCGGCGGAAAGGATGACAAAGGTCGTGATGTGAGGCTTGGTGAAAAGCAATTCCATGGCATCCACCACCAAGCGAATGTCGGCGCTGTTTTTTCCTTTGGAAGCACAAGCCAGTTCGATCATTTCGATTTGGCAAGCCAAAAGATGTTGGCGATAGCCCGCAAGCTTTACCCAATCGGCATAGGCTCGCTTCCAGACGATATCCCCCCATGCAATGTTTAGCTTTAGACTACAATTCTCAGAAAGCAGATCGAAACGAAGAAACGCCGACACCGGTTCTGCTCAGCCTATTCGAGACAGAAAGACGTTAGATCATGAGCGAAGACATCACCACGCCGATGGAAGCGGAATGCAAGTTCCGAGTTGAAGATCACGATGCGACGCGAAGGGCGATCGAGCAAATGGGAGCTCGGTTTTTGGTTCGCGAAAATCATTGCGACACCTACTTGCGGCATCCGTCGCGGGATTTTCGCAGCACCGATGAAGCGTTGCGTATTCGCGAAATCAATGGAGCCCCTTTCGTTACCTACAAAGGACCACGTTTAAGCGGTCCAATCAAAATCCGGCCCGAAATCGAGCTTCCTCTGGCCGAGGGGACTTTGGCAGACTGGTTCAAGATTTGGCAGTCGCTAGGTTTTACGATTGCGTTGGCAGTCCGCAAGCAACGAGATATTTTTCAATATCAAATGGCATCGCGCCCGTTCACCATTACTCTGGATCGTGTTGATGAGCTGGGTTGGTTTGCAGAAATCGAGAGGATCCTTCATCATCGGTCGGAAGTCGAGCAAGCGGAGTCGGAGATTCAACAAGTGGCGCGATCGCTTGGATTGCGTGAAATTGAGGCGCGAAGCTATTTAGGAATGCTGCTAGCACGCGTCGAGAATTTATGACTTCGAAATTGTTGTTGCAAGCTAATGCGGTCACCGATTGATGTCTATTGCTTTGGAGGGGGGCGCAGTACTTTCGCGTGGTCGACAGATCGGCTTGTTCAAACGCACCGAACATTTTTTCGATTTTTTTTTCGGTTAGTCCAATGCCTGTATCCACAATCGAAATAAATACTTGGATCAACGTGTACGCGGATGGTGACGCTAACATGCTCCGTAAACTTGATGCGTTTCCAATCAGATTCACCAGGATTTGTCTTAATCGTACAGGATCCGACTGGATGAAGGGGGGAACGTCAGGTGCGAAGTCTAGATGGAGTTCAATACCTTTCAATTTTGATTTTACGGCCAGCGTTGCATTCGACGATTTGCCCCTTGTCGGTTGTTAAAGTAACGTATCGGTTTTCGCCAGTTTGGTGAATCGAGGCAACGAATCCAATTCTTTCTGAAACAACTAAGGCAAATCCTACTTGTCGCGACTGGGGATTTATCAAAAACCAACTACACTCTTGTCTACCAACAAGTTCGATTGGCCAGAGTTTTGAACGTCAGCAAAGTTGTTTTTGTTATGGGTCGCATGCATCGAATTGCCATCTCTCAAGGCGTTTTCTGCGCCTTTGCATTCTTGTTTTGCTGGATGCCACCGGCCTGCTATTCGCAGGAGCCCAAATCGGCAGGCGGATTGGAACTTGTATCATTTACGGCTGGTCCAAATGCTGGCCTGAGACCAGGTGCCTTGTATTTTGTGCGGGCAAATGTTTCTAACAAAGGAACGTCCGAAGAAACAGCAAAGCTTGTGTGCAAGTTCTCTGAGAATCCCACGGAAGAGACCACGTTCGAAGTTCGACTGGGGGCCGGTGAGTCTCGCATTTTCGAACTTCCGTTGCTTGTTCCAAAAAAGTTGGAAACGGCTCTTCATATCCAAATCACCCTCGTGGGAATGGAGAACGGTCGTGAAGTCGTTTTGGAAAAGGAAGGGGTTCCTATCGTTGCGAATCTGACTGCGGACCTTGCGAACGAATCCATCGTTACCGCGATGGGAGTGGAAACTGCACCCGCCGAGCGGCCTTACTGGCTTTGGCCAAACGACAGTTTGCATGAATCAGCGGAGATGGTGATTGGTGCGAAGGTTGGGGCCGGCTTCTCGCGTCGAATGATTCGTCTGGAGGAAGAAGGCCTGCCCGACGCACTTGCGTGGGATGTCGTGGATTGCTTCGTGATTGCAGATGAACGGATTCTCGCCAACGCAGCTAATCAAAGCATGCTCAAGAGATGGCTCCTGGGTGGGGGACGACTTTGGGTGATGCTGGACCGCCTTCCGAGCGATGCCATTGCGACTCTTTTAGAGGTCGACCAAAGCATAGCAACGATCGACGAATCGTCGGTTCTTGGCGGAGAGGTTACTACGAATTCATCTCGCGCTCTCCCAAAAGCAGAACGAACTATTTCCAGCTCGATTCCTTTACGAATGAAAAGAGTCGTTCAAACGGGCGGAAACGTAACGCATCTCTTGGACAATTGGCCTTTAGCGGTTTGGTTTCCCGTAGGCCGCGGTGAGATCTTGGCAACCACGCTTAGCCCTCGTGCATGGATTCAACCTAGATTCATACCGCCAGATACGCCCGAAGAGAAACGCACGGCCTTCGAGTTGAAGCCCTGGGCGTTGGAACTTGGCTCGCAGTTCTTTCTGGCTCGAACCGGAAAGCCCACTGCGAACTCGCTCAGAGATTCAGATTACCCTTTGCGCCAAATCGGGAATCCCGTAGTCGCCAAGTCGATTGTTAGCTGGTCGCTTATCGGTTTCGTCACGGTACTATGTGGGTTCGGAATGTACCAAGTGCGGAAGGGGGCCGCCTATCGCTTGGGATGGATGGTTCCCTTGATTTCCCTTTTGGGTTGTCTTCCCTTAGTGATCGCGTCGCAATGGATCCGTACCGAGATTCCTGAGACTTGGGGGCGATTGCAGATCATTGACGTATCACCCGATGGCTCGAATGCAGACGTTCGTGAAGTCTCCGCAGTTTACCTCAATGACACCAATCGGATGGAATTGACCTCCAAGCTTGAATCAAGGATTGAGCCGATTTCAAAACAGGATGTTGGAGTGCGTCGCTGGGAATGGAAGGATCTTCAGCAATGGAATTGGCGAAACAGCGATTGGCCTGCCGGACTTTGGCGAGCGAATGATCAATACTCCCTGGCAACGCAAGGACTGATGGTAAAAGGGAGCTTTAATGAGAACGGGATTTTGCTGGAGACCCCGCCTGAACTCAATTCGCCTTTGCAGGACCCTTTGATTAGTTTCGCGCCAGGGAGCCAGTTGCTATGTAGTGCACAAGAAGATCGCTTGTGGACTGCACATTCATCCCAAATTGCTGGCGGCGAACGCTGGATTGCTGGTACCTTGATTTCAGACGAACAAATGCGTCGGGCGGAAATCTATCGCTCCCTGTTCGAAACAAATTTAGGGGCCGAGGCTCGTACAAAAAGAGTCCTTTATGGGTTTACGGACCTATGGACCAATGGTCCATCTTGGGATCGTAACCTGGTTCATCGCGGTACCGCCTTGGTGTCTCTGCCAATCCATTTACAACGGCCCACTGCGAACACCAAAGTTCACGTCCCATACAGCCTGATGGCAACCGAAGCGTTGCACGAAGAAGGGCGGCGAACCACGGCTTTCAATCAAAAAACCGGCCGGTGGAAGCAGGATTCAACCATCGCAGCGATAGCCAGAGTTCGGTATCAGGTGCCCCCCGAAGTACTTCCCCTACAATTTTCTTCGATCGCCATTGAAATCCTGGCGAACGCTCCCCAACGGAAGTTGATTCTTTCCAGAGTGAACCAAGGTGTCGTTTCTGAAATTGCGAGTGTCGAAAGTCCATCCATTCCTTGGAGCAAAACCCTAACTGCCGCGACGGACATGCCTGATCCGAATCTTGGATACATCGATCTTCAAATAGAGGTGACGTCGCGGTTAGGCGCGAATGCCGAATTCGAACAGGTAGTGAACTGGGGGATCGAATACGTTCGAGTGCACGTGGACGGGACCGTCCTCTCCAATGCAATTGATCCTTGATTGATGATTGTCCTTCTAGATTGAGCAAGCGAATGAATTCCTCCTCTGAACCCGTTGTTGAAACACAAAACCTTACCAAACGTTACGGCGATTTTGTCGCTTTGGATGGTCTTTCCATTCATGTCCATCGAGGTGAGATCTTAGGTTTTATCGGCCCCAACGGCGCTGGAAAAACAACAACTATCAAGATCCTCGTTGGCTTGTCCCGACCCACCTCGGGGGCTGCCAGAATCGCTGGGGTGGATTGCTCGGCTGATGGCAAGCGAATCAAGCGATTGGTCGGTTACATGCCCGATAAGTTTGGATCGTACGACAACATGCGTGTGCGCGAGTATCTTGACTTCTTCGGTGCCGTTTTTGGCATTCCGCTTTCGAAGCGAAAGCGAAGAGTAGAGGAAGTATTGGACATCACCGACGCTACCTACATGCAAGACAAGTTCGTGGAAAGCCTTAGTCATGGAATGCAACAACGTGTTGGTATTGCAAGAACTCTTCTGCATGACCCTGAAGTTTTGATCCTGGATGAACCCGCGAATGGATTGGATCCAAAAGCACGGATTGAAATGCGAGAAATACTGTTGCGGCTTGCCGATCAAGGCAAGACATTGATTGTGACAAGCCATATCCTTCCAGAACTGGCTCGGATTTGCAGCACGGTTGCGATCGTGACGGGGGGGAAACTGCGTGCATTTGGTAAGTTGGACGACGTCATGAAAAGCATCTGTCCTCGCCGAAGTTATGAGATTCAGGTTTCCGATGCCGCTGATTTTGCAGCCGCAGAACGTTCTATCGCGGAACTCCTTCTGTCGGATGAACCGATGGAAGCAAGTCAGGCTGAACGGCTGTTTCGCTTTCCGACTGCTAGGTCGGAAGCCGATCTTTCCGACGTGCTGAAACGACTGATTATGGGAGGCTTGCCCATCACCCAGTTCCGTGAAGTCGCCAGCGATCTGGAAGACGCTTTTTTGACCATCGCTCAAACCAAGGTGCCTTCATGAGCGATGGCTTTGGTTGGAAAAATCCTGTCCTAGGACGCGAATTGCTGGATCGACTTCGGTCCCCAAAAACAGTCCTAACGATCCTTTCCATCGCGGTAGGAACTTGTTTGTTGGTTCAATTGCGCTGGCCAAGCGATTCGCGGTTGGATGTTGTCAGTCAAAGTTCGATGGAAGTCTTTCGACCGTTGGCGTACGTGCTTACGTTAGCGGTGATGTTTTTAGTGCCGGCATTCCCCGCAACTTCTTTGGTAAACGAACGCCGCAAGGGGACGCTGGCATTGCTGCTCAATTCGCCTTTACGGCCTTGGCAGATATATGTTGGCAAGTGGCTGAGCAACGTGATACTTGCGATGATTATGATCTCTGCCAGCATGCCAGCTCTGTCGGCCTGCTACGCCATGGGAGGCATCACCTTTCGAAGCCATATCGGACCGTTGTTGGTGGTTCTGTTGGCGATGGCAATTCAGTATTCGGCCGTAGGACTTTGGGTTAGTGTTCGATCGCATTCTACCGATGCAAGTCTCCGAATGACGTATGTTGCAGTACTGGTTCTCTCGGTTTTGTCGGTCGGCCCGTTGGCCATCGTTGGTAATCTCAGCGGTGGCGCTGGCTGGATTGCAAATGCATGTACGGCATTGTCTCCTCTTTCGGCATTGCAGGAGATCACTCAATCGCAATCTCAGGTGGCCGACTTGGGGCTTTCGCGGGGTTGGCTGGATTTTCTTGTGGCGACTTCTTTGGTAACCGTTCTTTTCGGAACCCTGACCATGTTGAAGCTGGACCCAATTTTGATGGATCGGGTGAAGCCCATAGGAAAGGTCACTCCGAAAGGTACCGCCTATTCCGTTCTTCGGCGCATTGCATTTTTGATTGACCCAAACCAACGGAAAGCAGGCATCCCGCTTTGGATCAATCCGGTCATGGTGAAGGAATTCCGAACGCGGAAATTTGGCCGGCTTCATTGGCTGCTTCGTATCGTCGCTTGTTGCATTATCGTATCCCTTGCGTTAACGGTCGTTTCTGCAACAGGTACGGTCAGTTGGGGCGTCCAAAGGATCGCGGCTGCAATGGTTTTGTTGCAAGTCGGGATGCTAATGTTGCTTGGACCCAGTCTCGGCGCAAGCTTGATTGCAGGCGAAGTGGAAAGCGGTGGCTGGCAAATCTTGCGCACCACGCCGATCGGTCCGATTCGAATCCTCACCGGAAAACTATGGAGCGTCGTTTGGACGATGCTCATTTTGCTGCTAGCAACCTTACCTGGCTATATCGTGATGGGCTACATTGTGCCGGTGATGGTCGGCCAAGTGAACAACGTTCTCATATCTTTGCTCTTTGTCGCACTGTTTGTAGTATCCACCAGCGCGTGTGTTAGCGGATTTGCGAGAAGTGCAGCCGTCGCAACGATCACGAGCTACACGATCTTGATCGCATTCTTTGCTGGTACACTCATGATTTGGATGGCCAGAGGGAAGCCGTTTGGGCCGATCTTCGTCGAACGAGCGTTGATGTTGAACCCGGCCGCTGCCGCTCTTGCCGAAATTCAAGCACCCGGTTTTGAAAACTATCAATTGACCCCTTGGAGCTGGTGGGTAAGCGGTACGATCTCTGTTCTTTGTTTGCTAGTACTTGCGATTCGAACTTGGCTCCTTTCACGTCCGGATTAAACCGATGCAAATTGAAACCGCTGCGTATTGCAGAACTGCCGCCATGCATGCTCGTCTTTCCCTAAAGGGATTACTACTTTGGTTTGTTGCAGGGGTAACGGGTTTCGCGCAGGAACCTATCGAGCTGGAGCATGTCTGGGAAACAGACCCTCCACTCAAAGTTCAATGGGTTGCGGAAACCCCAGTGCGCGTGCCTGTATTGCATCCAGAGGATTTTGATTCCCCTGTTCTTACGAAACGCTTCGAAGCTGCTCGGACTGCCTTGGACCTGTCATCCCAACGTATGGAAAACGCTTCTGATGTCCTAGAGAAAATCCTGTCTGCCCTGGAGCGGGGCGAAAGCAATCTTCGCACTCGGCAAATGTTGGTTTCTGCAGCAGCTGGAATGCTGGATGATCGTAACGCGCAGCGTTTATGGCCCTTTGCAGAAAAAGATACTGAATCGCGAGCATGCATCGAAGAGGCGTTGATGCGTGTGAAATCCCCGGTTGGCTTAACACATTGGCGATCGGTGATTGAATCGCACCTGGCGAGTCCCAGCGACGTGGCTCGCGCCTTTGATGGACTGGCCGTTTGCGGCCAAGAAATAGATTTAGAACTCCTTCGGTCTTACCTTAGAAAGCAACGGGGTAGTGGACCTTTGATGGTGCGTGCTGCCAGAGCTCTCGGGAAGCTTTCGAACCATGGACAGCTGGCCCTTGCCAAGGAGCTGATCGAATCCAAATACGAACAACGTTTCTATCTGGCGGCGCTCGTGCTGGCACAGCATCAAGGAGACGCCGCCGCTGAGGTCCTTCAGTCGATTGTGAAAGAAGGAAACGGCGTACCTAAGCAAGCCGCATTCGAGACCCTATGCAAGATAGACAGAGAGAAAGCACGGGAACTGGCGACGGATCTGGTCTCGGATACTGAAAGTGGGGTTCGTCAAACCACCATTTCTTTTTTAGAAAGCTTTGAAGACAGGCCCAGCTTTTTGCTCCTGGCACGACGTCTTGCTGACGAGATACCATCCATTCGTCGACACGTTCGGAAAGAATTGTTGCGACGATCTCAAGACCCCGAGTTTCGAAAACTGGTCGATAAGATCATTTCGCAAGCCATCTCGGCACCGCAGTTTGAGGCCGCTGAACAGGCGGTCGTTTTAATTGTTGAGTTGAAGGATATGTCGCGCGAAAAAGATTTACTGAAGCTTTTGGAGCACCCAAAACCCGAAGTCAGTATTCGTGCCTCATGGGCCTTAAGCATCCTAGCTAGAGATAAAGGCACCTTAGAGGCGATGCGAGTTCACGCACAATCTTGGACAGACAAAGTCATGTCGCCCACATCGCCCATGCAACGATTGGAAACGGACGAACAACGAATTTCTTTCTTGCTAGAAGCGTTTGGATCACAAAAATTTCAGGACGCGGATGCGTTGCTGCGGCTTTTTATTCCCAAAGCAGACGGTCTCAAACGCTTGCCCAGCCGTACGCGATTGTCGGCGATTTGGGCGATTGGTAAGCTCTATGCCAATCAAGCAAATGCAGATCTCCGAAAACAATTGGAGGATCGAGTGAACGACATGGCACCCGTCGTGCCGGAGCTGCTCGAGATTCGTTTTGTTTCCGCAATCGCGCTTGGCCGAATGGGAGACAAAGAAGCAACGGGAACTCTCACCAAGTATATCGGTCAACCGGGAGATACGTTGCACGAAGCTTGCAATTGGGCGCTCCGTGAACTGGACCAACAATAACAACGGCAAGGGAAGACGGGGCAAATAACCTGAGCTTGCTGCCAAAACAGTTGATCGTCTGAAAGCAGCTGACGATCGAAGCAAAAAAGAAGGGAACGGCAACAGCATGCACTATACAGTTCAGATCGAAATTGATCTTCCGCGTTCGCGAGTGATCGAGCTATTCGACAACCCCAGCAATCTAAGCAAATGGCAAAAGGGGTTGCTTTCAATCACTCATCTCAGCGGCGAAGCTGGGAAGCCAGGCGCCAAGTCCAAGTTGGTCTTCCAATTTGGAAAAGGGACCATGGAAATGATCGAAACGATCACCAAAAACAACTTGCCTGATGAATTCGACGGGACATACGACGCACCCGGCGTATTCAACGTGGTCAAGAACCGCTTTGTCGCGATCGATCAGAATCGAACGAGATGGGAGAGCGAAAATGAATTTCGCTTTACGACGTTGATGATGAAATGCATGGGCTTTTTTATGAAGTCTGCATTCCCCAAGCAAAGCATGGTCTACCTTCGCGATTTCAAAAAGTTTGCTGAGGCCGAAGGGAATTCCTAGAGACCGTAGATGTTCACGGCCAGGATATCGAACAGTTGGACTTCTTTTCTCGAATTGAAAAAGGATAACCGTGATTATGGCCAATTCGGTGGAATCGTTGCGGTCCCGAATTCCAGCTCGAAGGATCGCCGACATCCCAAATGATGTCATGGAGGCGATGAGTGACGGATTGATGCCGTCGAAAAACCTGACGGAGTGGCTTGCCGTCGATCGTCCAAGGTTACTGGATCGCATGAGCCAGCAGCTTGGTTTCCGCAAAGAGTACTTGGCCGCCGACATCTGGAGCGCAGAGCTGATGGGACAGTCTGCTTTGAAGCATTCGATGGCAATCAGTCAATTTCTTTCCCAAGTTTGCCAAGTTGGTGATGAGCTTTGGAAACGGCTTACGTCGCACGATAGCGATATCGTGCGCGAATGGTCTGCCATCGTGGTTGGTCTCGATGAGAAGCTGACTTTTGCCCGGAAGCTAGCGTGGATCAAGCCGATTGCTGATGACGATCATCCCGGATTACGGGAGGTGGCCTGGATGGCATTGCGACCGGATGTCGCTCGCAATGTGGAGAAGTCGATACGGTCGCTTGTTCCTTGGACGGGCAGCCGGCGAGAACGATTGCGAAGGTATGCGTCCGAAATCACAAGACCCTGCGGAGTGTGGACAAAACACATTTCCGAACTCAAAATGAACCCGGAGCTCGGATTGTCTATTCTGGAACCACTTTGCTCCGATGACGCAAAATACGTCCGAGACTCCGTGGCAAATTGGCTCAATGATGCCAGCAAGTCGCAGCCTGAGTGGGTTCGGTCTGTTACCGACACTTGGCTGAAGGCCTCGCCCACGAAGAACACTGCTTCGATTGTAAAGCGGGCTCTGCGAACCATTGGGACGATTCGCTAAGCAATGTATTCCCATTGCTTTGGTAAAGAACTGAGAACACGATTGCCGGATTTGGTGACCAGCACATCGTCCTCGATTCGAACCCCTGCCACTCCGGGAATGTAAATGCCTGGTTCCACGGTGACGACCATATCTGGTTCCAAAAGGCGATCTTGTCCCTTGGCCAATCGAATCGTCTCATGGATTTGTAAGCCAAACGAATGACCCAGCGAATGGGTGAACCGTTTTCCAAATCCTGCTTGTTCAATGATTGTTCTTGCGATGGCATCGATATCGCTCATCTTCGCACCTGGCCGAATAGCTCGAATCGCGGCTTCTTGTGCATTTAAGACCGTTTGATAGATCTTTTGGAATTTGGAATTGGTTCTGCCTGTAATGATGACCCGTGTTAAATCGCTCAAGTAAAGATTTTCTTTCGCGCCCCAATCGATCAAAACAAAGGGAGCCTCTTCCATGCGTTGGTAGGAGGGGCGACCATGCGGCAGGGCCGCTCGTGCTCCGACCCCTACGATCGTTTTGAAAGCGCTTCCGCTGCCGCCAAGTTTGCGAATGGAATACTCCAGTTCGTCAGCTACTGCCTTTTCGGTCATTCCTTCGGTCATCATGGCCTGTACCGAAACGAACGCTCGTTCCGCGATGGAAATCGCGCGTTCGATCGACTCAATCTCGAACGCGTCTTTTCGTTCTCTCAGTCTTTCAACAATCCCGCTACAAGAGCTCAAACTGGCCCCCTTGGTCTTCTCCTTCAAAGTCTCCCATTGTGCCAGTGTCATCGATTGCGATTCGACACATACCGACGTGGCTTGATTGGATGCGAGCCAGGTCGCGCTGGCTTCAATCATCGAGGTGGTTGCGTTTCGAATGAAGACAGGCAAGTCAGGGCATTCTTGTTGCAGTTGCTCTTCATATCGCGCATCGCTCAGAATGGTGACGGCTCCGTCCTGTGCGAATAGAAATGCATCTTCGCCCGTGAAGCCCGTCAGGTACGTGACGTTGTGATGGGAGGTTACCAACAAGTTCGGTAACTTTTGTTCGCGCAGCTGGCGAAACAAACGATCGCATCGCTTGGAATAATCGGGTTGAGTGCTCATGTTACTTGACTACAAAATTAACCATGCGGCCGGGGATGACGATTGCTTTCACGATCTGTTTGCCATCGAGAAGCTCATGGATTTTCTCGTGGTTCCGAGCCGCGGTTTCTAAGTCTTGCGCGTTGCAATCTGCGGCGACAACCACCTTTGCCTTGAGCTTACCATTGATTTGAAGGGGAACTTCCACTTCGCTCAGACGAGTCATCGCCTCATCAAAGGTTGGCCAAGGATGGTAAGCCAAGGTGGTCTTATGCCCCAGAGCCTGCCAAAGTTCTTCTGCCATGTGAGGGGCAAAAGGGGACAGCAGCAATACCAGCGTTTCCATAGCCTGTTTGGGGCGAACGGTTTCTTTCGTGAAGAAGTTCACGAATTCCATCATTCTTGCGATCGCGGTATTGAAGCCTAAGGTTTCGATATCACGCGTCACAGCCATGATCGTTGTGTGGATCACGCGATTTTGGTCGGATGTTGGCTCGACGGCCTGAATGGAATCCACCACCTTCATTTCTTCTGCATAGGTGTCGATCATCAATCGCCAAACGCGGTCCAGGAAGTTGCGAACACCGTTGACGCCGGTGGTGCTCCAAGGTTTCGTCGCTTCCAAAGGTCCCATGAACATTTCATACAGACGTAGCGAATCCGCCCCGTACTCTCGAACCACGGTATCAGGGTTGATGACGTTACCTCGCGATTTCGACATCTTGTGTGCCCGGCTGTCGATCCTGATGGAAGGATCGGCCGTCAGCACAAACTGGTCACCTGATTTGGTAACCTCGGCGTCCGAAACAACCGCATAAGTCAAAGGTAGCTTGGTCTTGCTATGGACATAACCTTCCTCACCTTTCTCTGCGAGAGCGGCGCTGACCCATTGTCCGTCTTGGGATTGAAAGCCTGTAAATTCGACTTCGCCAAGGATCATGCCTTGGTTGACAAGCTTTTGAAACGGTTCGCAATGCGAGACATGCCCACGGTCGAACAAGACTTTGTGCCAGAATCGCGCGTAAAGCAAATGCAGAACAGCATGTTCCGCTCCGCCGACGTACAAATCGACTGGCATCCAAGCTTTTTCTTTGGCGGGATCAATCATGGCCAGATCGTTTTTGGGATCGATAAATCGAAGATAGTACCAACACGATCCAGCCCACTGCGGCATGGTGTTGGTTTCGCGGCGGTAGCGTTTTCCATCGATCGTAACGAACAGCCAGCTTTCATCCGCTTTTGCAAGAGGTGGTTCGGGCCGTCCGTGTGGCTTGTAATCCTCTAACTGCGGCAAGTCGACAGGCAGGTCCTTCACATCCACTGCGCGAATGGCGCCCGTTGGCTTACCATCTTGGTCCACTTCATGCAGAATAGGGAACGGTTCTCCCCAAAAGCGTTGACGGCTGAACAGCCAATCTCTCAGTTTGTAATTGACCGCCGGACGTGCCAGTCCACGACTTGCAAGCATCTCGGTGATCTTGCCCTTCGCATCCTCGGTCCCAAGCCCATTGAGCGTATCGCTGTTCATGGCCAGCCCTGGCCCTGTGTAGCACTTCTCGCCTTGCAAATACTTGTTTCGATCCGAATCTTGAGCCGAAGGTTCCACGACGCAAACGATGGGTAAGCCGTAAGTTACTGCAAACTCAAAGTCCCGATCATCGTGAGCGGGCACCGCCATGATCGCACCGGTACCGTATCCGATCAGCACGTAGTCCGCGATCCAGATGGGGATGAGCTTTTGGTTCACTGGATTGATCGCATGCGATCCCGTGAAGACCCCTGATTTTTTCTTGTCACCCTCGGTTCTGTCTCGATCGCTTTTGAAGGAAGCGGCCTGACAGTATTTTGCGACAGCCTCGGATTGATCGGGTGTCGTTAAAGATTGAACAAGTGGATGCTCCGGAGCGATCACCATATAGGTTGCTCCGTACAGCGTATCCGGTCGCGTCGTGTAGACCCGAAGAGTGTTCGCGTCGGGCGTTTCAGGGAAGACTTGTGGGTCGGAACCGATTGGGTGGTTAGCTGGTTCGGTTGCGCGAGCGATACGGAAATCAACTTCGGCACCGGTACTTCGGCCGATCCAGTCCGCTTGAAGTTTTTTGATACCAGGGGACCAATCCAGTCCGTCCAAGTCGTGCAGGAGCCTATCACCGTAGGCTGTGATTTTCAGCATCCATTGTCGCAACGGCATGCGTTGTACGGGGTGGTTGCCTCGTTCGCTTTTCCCGTCGATGACTTCTTCATTGGCCAATACGGTTCCTAGTCCAGGGCACCAATTGACCAAGGCTTCCCCGACATAGGCTAGTCGATACTGATCCCGGTAGGCTGCAACAGCGCGTTCTCCTTTGGCAAGGACATCCTCGGGTATGGGCAGTTCGGCAATGGGTCTGCCTTTTTGCTGTTGTGCGTCGAACCAGGTATCAAACAGGACCAAGAAAATCCATTGCGTCCATCGAAAATACTCGCGGTCCGTCGTTGCCAAGCATCGATCCCAGTCGTAGGAAAATCCCAGCATCTTCAGCTGGCGTGTAAACTCACCGATGTTCTTTTCCGTACTAACGCGAGGTGGCACATTGTGAAGAATGGCATATTCTTCGGCGGGCAATCCAAAGGCATCGTAGCCCATCGGGTGTAGAACTGACTTGCCCTTCATTCGCCAATAGCGTGACTGGATGTCGGTGGCGGTGTAGCCTTCGGGGTGCCCGACGTGCAAGCCAGCCCCACTTGGGTACGGGAACATGTCCAGAATGTAGACCTTTTCCCCTTCGGGAAATTCGGGACATCGAAAGGTCTTGTTGCCCTCCCAATAGGTTTGCCATTTGGGTTCGACGACAGCTGGGTTGTAGCGTGGCATATTCTTTAAGGGTTGCTCCCAATGGACGGTTCATGGCCATTGGGATCGAGAAATTGAAATCGTCTTCCACCGGGGAATTCGAAAATGTCTTTCGTGAGTTTGGCACCGAGCTTTAACACATTGGCCTTCATCAGCTCGAGGTCGTCCGCAAAGATGACCACCAAGGGACCACCGCAAACATAGTCGTCCGACGTGAAAAAGCCGCCCGCCAAACGTCCATCGTGGAAGGATGTGTACTCTGTCCGTAATCTTCAAATGCCCATCCAAAAAGCGATGTGTAGAACGCATTGGTTGTCGACAAATCGCGAGCAGGAAACTCGATGTAGTCGATGCGACGATCGTTTTCGGATGGAGTCATTTTGGATAGGGTGCGAATGCCGTGGTGACGGGCTAAATGATGGAATCCGATTAAGCCGAATGGATCGCTCGGTTATCGACCGCAAGGGCTGCTTCGTGCATCGTTTCTGCCAAGGTGGGGTGTGCATGGCAGGACCTTGCGATATCTTCGCTGCTTGCCCCAAATTCGATTGCAATCGCAGCTTCGGCGATCAGATCACCAGCGCGAGCACCGATGATGTGAACGCCCAAGACTCGATCGGTCTTTGCATCCGCAAGGATTTTGACCCGTCCTTCGATATCACCAAGGGTTCGTGCGCGACCGTTAGCGCCGTACGCTCCCACCCCTTTGCGGTATTCGATCCCTGCTTCCTTCAGTTGTTCTTCTGTCTTGCCAACCGTTGCAATTTCGGGATGCGTATAAACAATGGCTGGGATGCAATCGTAGTTGAAGTGCGCGTGAATGCCTGCGATACGTTCCATACACACTACCGCCTCTTCCATGGCTTTGTGAGCCAACATGGCGCCACCGATCAAATCCCCTAAGGCGTAGATGCCAGGGACGGACGTTTGGTAATTCGAATCCACCGTCAAGAAGCCGCGTTTGTCCGTTGCGATGCCAACCGATTCCAAACCGATCCCTTGGGAGTTTGGCACTCGACCTGCGGCCAGCAAGACACGATCGCAAACAATCGGTTCGGCCCCTTTGCATCGGACAACGCATTTCCCGTTTTCCACTTTGGCACTTTCGACCCAGGAATTCAAACGGAACTCGATCCCTTGGCGGCTAAAAATCCGAAATGCCAATTGGCTAAGCTCTTGATCCATGCCTGGCAGCATTCGATCCATGGCTTCCAGCACCACGACTTTGCTGCCCAGCCGATTCCAAACGCTGCCAAGCTCCAGACCGATGTAGCCTCCGCCGATAACGGTCAATTGTTCTGGCACCGACGGATAAGCGATCGCGGCATTGCTGTTGCCAATCAAGTCGCCATCTTCTTCGACTCCTCGCATACTGGCCGGCCGCGAACCGGTTGCCAGAATAATGTGTTTGGCTTTGAGAAGGATTGTTCCATCCCCAGACTGAACCAAAACACTATGGGCGTCCTGAAGTTGCCCTCGCCCCTTGTAGGGCGTGACTTTATTCTTCTTGAACAGTAAATCAATTCCGCCGGTGAGCGTTTGGACAACTTGGTCCTTGCGTTTCATCATGGCAGCTAGATCTAGCTGAACTCCGGACACGACGACGCCATGGTTGCCAAGGCCGCTCTTGGTGTCGTGGTAAATGTGACTGGATTCCAGGAGAGCCTTGCTGGGAATGCACCCGACGCGAAGGCAGGTGCCGCCAAATTTCGGATTTTCGTCAATGCAGGCCGCGTTCATGCCCAATTGAGCTGCCCGAATTGCAGCAACGTATCCCCCAGGACCACCGCCCAAAACCACTACATCGTGCTCAACAGTCTTCATGAACTTTCTCGTTTTTCTTGCTCATTTTCGAACCTAAGTTAGGCGTATTCGAATAACGCCCAGCCCCTGACTGAAAAGCTTACCCGCCCGAACCCAAATTCCAAGGTCAACCGGCGACCAATCGGGCCCGACTTGCGATTGCCAGGCTCGACTTGCGATTACACTAGGACCGTTATGATTTCGAAAAGAATTGACAAATTGGTGGAATGGACAAAATGGCCAGCCGCAGCCCTTGCTGTGGTCTCGTGGCCATTGACCCTGTACGCCTGGGGCATGTTGCTCTACAAAGCCCCCTCTTTTCCTGGTTATTTGCTGATGTTTTTAATCGGCGTGGTCCTGTTTGTGCTTTTGGCTAGGTCTTCCTTGGCCCAAACGTCATTCGCCAGTCGCTTCGTCGAATTGGAGCGGGATCTGACTCAATCGGTGTTGGCATTAGCCATGCTTCATCCCGTCGTGGGGTATGGAAAAAACCAAAACAAAGGTTCGCGTGTTCGGTGGTTGGGCCGAGGCAACTGGATTATGTTGGCTGCCCCGTACTTTATTCCTACTGCCACCATTCTGATGTGGCTGGTATCGCTGATTCTGTTTCAGGCCCTGAGAAGTTTGATTTTAGGGTTCGGCATCAGTTACCACCTGACGGCAGTTTTGCTTCAATGCCAAGACAGTACCAGCGAACTTCGCCGGCTTGGGAGAAAATTCTGTTGGTTGTTTTTACCACCCGCGAATTGTTTCGTTGCGGGGTGCGTCGCTTCGTTTGCCTTGAATGGATTTACCCAGATTGGGGAATTCTTGGTTGATTGGATCGGGCTCCCACAACTATTATTGGAATCTTTGAGAAGCGTTCTTACGCCTTCTTTCCCACCTGAGAAATGAAAATGCACCACAACTCTCCTTCCAATCCTTTCAAGATATTCGGTTTCACACTCGCTTCGGCCGCAATGGCCCTAGTGCTAGGGTGGCATGGCCATGCAAATGCGGCTGACACCTCTGCGGCTCCCATTCGAAGCGGCGATCGAGTCGCCTTGGTGGGTGGCGGATTTATCGAACGCATGCAGCAACATGATTGGCTTGAGGCATTTCTTACCAAGGCAGTACCGGACACAACCTACCGTAATTTGGGCTGGGGGGGGGATACATGCTACGGTGACGCCCGGGCTGTTTTTGGCTCCCGACCTGATGGCTATTCACGTCTATTGAGGGATCTGGACTTGGCCAAACCGAGCGTCGCGATTGTGTGTTATGGCGAGAACGAATGTTGGGAAGGCGAGCGAGGTCTGAAATCCTTCCATGATGCTTACCAGCGTCTTGTGAACGATCTGAAGGCAAAGGGTTCTCGAGTCATTGTGATGCTACCGCGTCAACGGGAGACAACTTCGTTGGTCGAACCAGAACGAACGGCCGCCTACAACCTGGTGCTTCGACTGTACAACGAACAGGCCAAGCAGATTGCCAACGCAGAAAATTTTCCGATCGTTGACTTAGAATCGTTCCAGCTCAAGGACACGTTAACCTTAGACGGTGTGTATTGGAGCGAATCGGGTTACAAGGCGGTAGCTGTGGAGATCTGCAAGCAGTTGGATGTTGCGTCCATCCCATCGCCAGACACGTTGACAGAACTGCGAAAGACCATCAACGCCAAGAATGCTTGGTTTTTTCATCGTTATCGACCACAGAACGAAACTTATCTGTTTCTGTTTCGCAAGCATGAGCAAGGGAATAACGCGGTCGAGCTCGAGCAAATCGATCCGCAAATTGCAACGCTTGAAACCCAAATTGCTTCGATCGCGAAGTAATCGCTTTGGTTTGGTTATAGCCTTGGTCTGGGTTTGGATCGGGTTAACGATCCCCGGAGCGTTCATCAATAAAGGCCCGCATCCTTGCCAGCGTCTTGGTGCTGACATGATGCTCGATTCCCTCGGAATCGATCGCGGCCGTTTTGGCGTCAACGCCAATGGCTATAAGAAACGAATAAACAAGCTCATGGCGCTTGCGAACCCGAGCTGCCATCAACTTGCCTTCAGGTGTCAATCCAATCGGTTTGTAAGCGGGGGCTTCCACGAGACCGTCAGTGTCTAACCTGGAAATAATCTTAGAAACCGTAACATGCGAAACCCCGAACTGTTCCGCAAGATCGACGGCTCTACAGGCCCCCTTGGCTTCGATCGTGTCGAAGATTGCCTCTACATAGTCTTCCGCGGTTTCGGTCGAATGATCCTGGCGAGTTCGTGAATACGAATCTTTGGTGGAGGGTAGTTTAGACAACGAACTGCATACCTCATTTTACCGAATCTGGTCCTGAGCGAATTTCAACGCCTGATTTTGAGCTTCTTCCCAGTTGCCGTTTTTTGCAAGATCCAATGATTTGCGAAAGGCATTCACTTCCTCGGCTCCCATTTTTCCAGAGAGGCGTAACTTTTCAAGTTGCTTTTCGCATTCCTCAAGGCGTTTCACATCTCGCGTGTTGCAAGCGGTGTAAACCTGCTTGATCAATTCCAACGATTCACGACTGGTGACTTCAGGATAACTTCCGCATCCTAAAAACAAGCAGAAAAAAAGGACCAACCCGATTCGATTTTTGTTTTTGTTACTCCCCATCCGAGAACACCTCTCCCATGGCGCAGCTATTCATCGCAGCCCAAGTGTTCAGGTTGATCGTGGTTGGCACGTATCGGACACTTCCGTCTCCCAGAAGAACGTTGCCACCGCCACCGCTCCAAGGTGCATACATTTGACAAACATGGCACGTTGGAAAAGAAGGAGCATGAACGACTCCAGGTTCGTCAGTCGCTGGGCCGGAATGGCATAAAACATAAGTCGCTGCATGATCACACTCCGTGAAGGGGAATCGACTTGGATCGAGCGGGCAGGAGTAGCTTCCGGGCACGACGCCGACCCATGTCTTGTCGCTGATGGTGGTGTGCTCGCCTACAAAAACAGTATTGGATAACCCGTCGGTTACCTCGGCCATGCGAACCCTCGAATTGCGATACAGCGGACCATTTGCGATCCTCTTCCAGTCGAGTAAAGGGGGGGTGTACCCCCAAGCTTCGTCATGCCCGCTGTTTCCAACATAGTGCGATCGCCCGAGTCTCGCCATGACGACACCTGATGAGTCCGTGATAACGGTATCCCCTTCGTAATTGGCCGCACCCGGATTTAAGTACACAGGAACTCGAGCCCGCGACAGCGATTGGTTAGTTGCATGCCAACAGGGAAGATTGAAGTCCAGTTGCGAGTGGAGTGTTGTCTGCTCCAGATACGGCAACAACAACGCCCCCCAAGCCCACCCCGGGGCGGCATCCAAAGTAGCCCCGTACGCTCCGGGCAAGTGGCTATTCGAAACATAGCCAGATGGAAACGTGCGAAGCGCACTTTCATAATTTTGCATGGCGAGCCCAATTTGCTTTAAATTGTTGATGCTCTGCATCCGTCGAGCAGACTCGCGGGCGGATTGAACTGCCGGAAGAAGAAGTCCAACCAGCATGCCAATGATAGCGATCACAACCAGTAGCTCTACCAGTGTAAATGCCTTACAGGCATTCTCTTGACGCAGCACCCGCCGTTCGTGGATTTTCACGATGCGATTCTCCAGATTTTGTCTTTGAAACCAGGTTGATTTGTAGCAAAGGCTACAATGCGAATTAAATGTAGCTGTGGCTACATCGCAAGTCAAGAGTTGCTTCGAGTCGCAGGAATGACAATTCCGAAAATCAAGAAATAGCCATACGGCCATGCGGTGTTACGATGCCGTTGTGTATAATTGGGGATGTTTGCCACCCGAGAAAGCAGGATTCAAATCAATGCCATCACCATTTCCTGGAATGGATCCCTACATCGAAAGCCAAAAGTGGGAAGATTTCCACTCGAGATTCATGACGACTTTCGCCGATCTGCTTATGCCGATCGTTCGCCCTCGGTACATTGTCGATGTTGAAAAGCGAGTCTATTTAGAGCGCATCGACCTGTCCACTCCAGTGCAATCGCTTGTTGCGGATGCCGCTATTTACCATCGATTTGACCATCTTGATTTGAATGTGTCAGGCGGTGCAACCGTTCTTTCCGAGCCATCGATCATTCCTAAGGTTTGTACCATTCCTTATTTCGAAGAGCATCGGGAGACCTTTCTCACCATTCGTCGTGGATCCCCAAGCGAAGTGGTTACTGTGATTGAATTGCTATCGCCGACGAACAAGAGAAAAGGGTCCGTCGGGCGAGAGCAATACGTAGAGAAGTTTCAAGAGCTGATGAAGACGAAAGCGAATCTCGTGGAATTGGACTTGCTGCGCGGCGGCGAGCGATGGTCTCTTTCCAATCCTCCAGATGGAGACTATTTCGCGATGGTGAGCAAATCCAAACATCGGCCTTTGGCGGATGTGTACGCATGGCCATGGCGAGATCGATTGCCGCGAATTTTACTACCGCTTGCGCATGAAGATCCTGATATTGCATTCGACCTGCAGGCGGTCTTCAATCTAGTTTACGACCGAGCTGGATATGATTATTCGATTGACTACCGGCAAACAGTGTTGCCCAAATTGGAAGGTGTAGACTCAACGGAAATAACTTCCTTTTTGAAGGCCCGAGGCATCGATACACAATGATCTGGACACTTTGCTAATGCTAGGCAACATTCGCTTGCAGTTGGGCGCACTGCATGCCGTTGGGTGAACCGTCCGGAATGCGCCGGCTAAGCGACGAGCCCTTTGGTAACGAGCATAAAGACGTCTTCCAGGGTAGGATCCTTGTCGCTGAAGGATCGCATTCTGACGCCTCCTTGGATCAGTTGCTCCATCAGGTCTGCTAAACCGGCATCGTCCGTTTCCAGTTCTGCGGTCGCCCGATTGCCGTCGATCTCAATTCCACGCAGAGCGGAACTGCTCCTAAGAATTGAAACGCCGGCGTCTTGATTCTCAATAAACTTCACTTCCACGATTCGATTGCGTCGGATTTGGCGGTAGACCGAATCGATGGGGCCGTGCATCAACAACTGGCCGCGTTCGATGATGCCGATCGATGTGCAACAATCCGCCAACTCCGACAGAATGTGGCTACTGATCAGGATGGTTTTGCCCATGCGGCGAAGTTCTTTGAGCAGCGCCTTCACTTCGATGCGTGCTCGGGGATCGAGACCGCTGGTGGGTTCATCCAAAATCAATACGGGTGGGTCATGAACAAGGGTTTTGGCCAAGCACAGCCGTTGCTTCATGCCTCGCGATAGACCGTTCACGAAGTCGTCCCGTTTGTGAGTCAAATCGAGCAATTCAAGAACATCGCCGATGACCTGTTTTCGTTGCGTCCTCCCGATCTTGTAGGCGACTGCAAAGAAATCTAAAAATTCCCAAACCTTCATTCCATCGTAAACGCCGAAATCGTCCGGCATGTACCCGATACTTCGACGAACATCCATCGGGTTCTTCGTAACACTGAACCCGTTGACCATTCCGTCCCCGCGGGTTGCTTTTAGAAGAGTCGCAAGAAAACGAATGGATGTGCTTTTTCCGGCGCCGTTTGGGCCGATGAAACCGAAAAGCTCGCCGGCCTCGATTTTTATGGAAACATCTTGGACAGCGGTAAAGTCCCCGTACTCTTTTCCGAAGTTAATCAGTTCAATCATGTTTGGGCAGATCCGAGTTCCATCGTAAGTCTCAATTCGTCTGGAGATTGTACACACAGTCGGGGGGCATTGTGCAAGCAATCCATTTTGATGGGTCGACCTGCCGGAAAACTAAGGTAGCGGCCAGTCTCAAAAAAAGGTACATGAGCTAATCTGCAAAAAATGTTCACCTTTTTCTGACGCCCCATGGTACTCACACTTCCGCAAAACGGCTTACGGCCCGCGAAACTCGCAAGAGTAGCCTTTCGGTTATTGCAAGCAATCGTCGTTTCATGGGTTTTCTTGTGGAGTTTCTGTGGATTCGAATCGAGAATCATGGCCCAAGAAGGCTCGCAAAGCCGCCTGCAGAACGCCATCCAACAGAACTTGCAACAGACACTTGGTAACTCAAAAGCGGTAAGCACTGAGGGGTCCTCGAAGAGCAATGAACTGGTGGATAAGGTACTGGAGGGGCCGGATGCATGGCTAAGTCCGAAAGGCCTTTCGAACTCGTTGCAGATTCTGTTGCTGTTAACTGTTTTGAGTTTAGCGCCCGCCATTTTGCTGATGACGACTTGTTATGTTCGGATCATCGTGGTTTTTGGATTGCTCAAGCAGGCGCTCGGGGCTCAGCAGTTACCACCTAGCCAGGTTATTACTTCGATATCGCTTTTCATTACGATGTTTGTGATGACCCCCGTTTGGAATCGTGTTTACGAGGACGCGATCGAGCCGTATACCCGCGAAGGGAGTCAGATGACTGCGATGGAAGCTTGGGAAAAGGGTGTTATTCCTATTCGCCAATTTATGTCCCAGCAGATCGATGTGGCCAACAATCATGATGACGTATTCTTGTTTTACAGCCGGTATGCACCCGACAGCCCGCCTCCCAAGAACTTTGATGAGGTGCCGCTTCAAGTGTTGCTTCCTGCGTACATGCTGAGCGAGCTGAAGACCGCATTTCTGATGGGCTTTAAGATCTATCTTCCTTTCTTGATTCTAGACATCGTGATTGCATCGGTAACCGTATCGATGGGCATGATGATGTTGCCCCCCGCCATGATCTCCATGCCGTTCAAGCTGTTATTGTTTGTTCTTGTGGATGGTTGGCGATTGGTCGTTCAAATGCTTCTGTCGAGTTTTGGAACTTTTACGTAGCTTGGCCAGTTAACCAACTTTATTCCGAACCAACAAAGCACCACCGAAAGCGAAAAACCCCATGTCACCCAATGAAGCAATTGATCTTGTGCGCGATGCGATCCTGATGTCGCTCGTGGTCGGTTCCCCACTTCTCGTGATTGGAATGTTGGTTGGCCTTGCCATCGGCTTGATTCAAGCCCTGACGCAAATTCAAGATCAAACTGTCAGTACGGTTCCTAAGCTTGTAGCGATGACTCTAGCAATCGTGGTTTGTCTTCCATGGCTTACCGACCGCATGTTGGAATACACGAGCAATCTCCTGCAAGAGATTCCGCTTCATCTGTCAGATCGATAAACGGCGACTCGCTAGACCATGTTCGATATCGACCCAATCGCTACGCTTTTTTACGGACCCATGTGGACGTTTCTTTGCGTATTGAGCCGAACCGGTCCGTTGTTGGCAATGATGCCTCCACTTCAGGGGTCCTCCATTCCGAACCGAGTTAAGGTGTTATTGGCTTTGTCGATTGCTATGGCCGTTACCCCGCTGGTGATGGCGAGCTCCACGGAACTGCCCGGCCATTTGATCGGAATGGCTATCGGTTTGTCGAAAGAGTTATTGTTGGGGGTGCTGTATGGTACCTCCGTGATGATGATTGTCACCAGTTTGCAAATTGGTGGTCAGGTGATCAGTTCCCTTGCTAGCATGGACGTTGCGCAAGCCGCGGACCCGACGACTCAGGAGACCGTTACCGTGATTAGCCAAATGTTCTCTTGGGTTGCGATGGCTTTGTTTCTGACGTTAGGAGGGCACCGCGTTGTGCTGGGTGCTTGCTTGGATAGCTTCCAGTTGTATCCTGCCGGTGGGATCTTGGCGGAGGAAAATTGGTTGCTTCATTTGCCCGATCTTCTCTTGCATAGCGTGTCGGTAGGTATGCGAGCCGCCGCGCCTCCTGCCATTGCATTGTTGTTGGCGAATTTTGTAACGGCTCTTATCGGGCGAACTCTTCCGCAGCTGAATATCATGGCGATTGGTTTCAGTCTCAATGTCACCATCATGATCTTAGTGCTAGCCATGTCGATCGCTAGTATCGGATGGGTCTTTCAAAACGAACTGGTCGAATGGGTGGAGCGAACAACGAACTTGTTTCTCGCACCCAGTAGCTCCGGCGCAGTGAGCGAAATAGGTTCTCAGGAGACATCGCGTGGCGGATAGCGCTGGTGATAAGAAACACGAGGCAACCGACTATCGTCGGCAAAAAGCACGTGAAGATGGAAACGTCGCCCGCAGCCAGGACCTGTCGTCGGCAGTCTTGCTTTTGATCGGTGTCATCTTGTTGGATTTTACGGGACCCATGATGTTCCAGATCATGGCTCATCTTGTCAGCGACGAGCTTGAAAAACCGTTCGACCTCAGTGCGGATTCGCGATCCGCGATCGTGCAATTGGTTCAGCTCACGGGGAAAGGGGGATTTGCAATCCTGCCTTTGATGGGTGGAATGCTCTTAACTTCCTTGGTTGTTCATTACGCACAGGTAGGGCCTCTTTGGCTTCCTGACAAACTCGGGATTGACTTTTCTCGCATTAATCCTATCTCCGGATTTCAGCGGCTCTTTACCATTGTCAACGTATCGCGGCTTGGTTTTGGCCTCATTAAGATCGGGCTCGTTTTTGGAATTCTGTTGTCTGGGGTTTGGTCGCGATGGGATTCGATCCTGGCACTTGGGTCGACCAACATTGAAGCGGTGGGGCAATTCGTATGGACGACCATGATTGATCTTTGCCGTAACGTGGCGGCAGCTCTCTTGGTTCTGTCGGTTATCGATTACGGCTTCCAGCGATGGAAATACGAACAAGATTTGATGATGACCGATGAAGAGCTTCGGGAAGAAATGAAGATGACTCAAGGGGATCCGCAAATCAAATCCCGTCGACGCAAAGTCCAGCGGGATCTGGCAGCCCAGCGTTTGAATTCGGATGTGCCCAAAGCAGATGTTGTCGTCACGAACCCCACCGAGCTCGCGATTGCACTGAAATACGATCCGCTCACGATGAAGGCCCCGATTGTTTTGGCAAAAGGTGCAAGCTTGGTTGCGGCTCGCATCCGTAAAATCGCCTTGGAGAATGGGATTCCCATCATCGAACGCAAACCGCTAGCGCAGGCACTGTTCAAGCAAGTCGAAATCGGTCATCCGATCCCAGTTACTGAATATGCTGCTGTTGCCGAGGTGTTGAAATATGTTTACCAAGTGCAGGGTAAATCCATTGCCGATTTGACCAAGGCACTGAAGCAGTGAATCCTCTATGGACGCAGAATTCCAGATTTCGTAAGCATTAACGAATCGTTGGTGCAACTAGATTTTCGAGGGAGAGACAATCATGAAACAAATGAATCCGATTTCGCTTTTGCTCTTATTTTGCGTGATGTTCTTTGCAATACCTTCCCAGATGCATGCAGACGATTCGTGGAACTGGAACCCATTTGCTAAGTCTTCTTCGAGTCGTGACTCCAGTCCTCTCTATTCGAAATCTGTTAGTTCCTCGAAAAGTACTTGGTGGCCAAGCTGGAAAGCTCCCAAAATGCCTTGGTCAAAAAGCGGACCGACAGTGAGTTCCTACAATCGATCCAAATCGACGACGTGGGGGAAAATCAATCGAACTACCAAGACATGGTGGAAAAACACAGCCGAGTTTCTAGATCCATACCCCGATCCTAAACCACCCCGATACGAAGAACCTTCGTCGACTTCGAAGAAAACCAATTGGTTTACAGGGATGTTCCAAAAAGAAGAACCCCAAAAGGTCGAAACCGTTCAGGACTGGCTGAAACAAGAAACCCCCAAGTTTTAGCTACTTGGATTGAGCCGGTGCGGAAGGCAACTACCTTTTGTCTGTCGAGTATACTTGTACCAAGTCTTTTAGCTCGGTTATTCCCCGAAAGGGCCGAAAGCGAAAAAACGACCTGTATCGAGTCCATGAATTCTCGCGACGAATGTCTCTCCACACCATGAAAAAAAATCTAGTTACGTCACTAGCCTTCGGCGGTTTGCTGTTTGCTGCCATATCCTCAACTCAAGCTGATAATTGGCCCCAGTGGCGCGGCCCTTCTAACGATGGAATCTCCACGGAGAAAAATATTCCAACTCAGTGGAGCAAGTCAGAAAAAATCGCCTGGCGGACACCTTTGCCTGGCCAAGCTGGGGCGACTCCTTGTGTTTGGAATGACCGAATTTTTCTGACCAGTTCCGATGGGGATGATTTGGTTTTACTATGTGTCGATACCAACGATGGAAAGATCTTGTGGCGAAACAAGGTTGGTACCGGGAATACCGACGCTCGAGCCGGCGAAGGCAATTCCGCATCCCCGTCGCCTTGCACAGATGGAAAACATGTTTGGGTATTTTTCGGCACCGGCCTCCTCGCTTGTTACGACATCCAAGGTCAGGAGATTTGGAAAATGGAAGTCGGGGACCGATTCGGCCAGTTGGATATTCAATTCGGAATGACTTCCACACCCGTGCTTGATGGCGATCATCTTTATCTGCAACTCATCCATGGCAAAATGAAAATGGATGACGATACGCGTACAGGAAAGATCGTTAAGTTAGCGAAAAACACAGGTGAAACTGTTTGGGAGATCGATCGTGCAACCGATGCAAAATTCGAGTGCAAACATTCCTATGCATCGCCATTCATCTACAGTTCCACCGGGAAGCGTCTCTTGGTCGTCCACGGTGCGGACTGCATTACAGGCCATGCCTTAGATAATGGCGCCGAACTATGGCGATTTGGGATGCTCAATGGGCCAACGGAAATCAATCCAAAGCAAACCGACCCAACCTTTCGATTTGTTGCATCGCCCGGATTGGTTCCGAGCGCTGACACGATCATTGTCCCAACCGCGAAGGAAGGACCAACCGTCGCGTTGCGAGTCTCTACGTTAATGGGTGACAGTTCCAAGTCCAAAGAAGCACTGCGTTGGAATTCGCCACGAACTCCTGACGTCTCCATTCCTTTAATCGTAGATGGGTTGGTCTATCTTTTAAACAAAGACGGCAGACTGCAATGCCTGGAGCTTGAAAGCGGCAAAGAAGTGTATTTCTCTCGCACCTATTCGGGACAGCATCGCACTAGTCCCACTTACGCGGACGGACACATTTACTTTGGGTCAAACGACGGGCACTTCACTGTTGTTCGAGCAGGAAAAGAGTTTGAAATGGTCAGCTGTATCGACATGGGCGAGGCAATCACAGCATCTGCCGTGATCTCCAATGGGACGCTGTTCATTCGCTCCTACGAAGCTTTGTATGCGATCCGGAATTAGCGATTCGGTTGATCGTTGAAGTTGAAAAGTAGCGTGCCGATTTCGTCGGGCGCAAGAGCACGGTCGAAAATCATCAGTTCGTCGATATCACCGATGTATTCTATGCCGAGCATAATTGCAACGTTCTTTGGGTCCCAAGTGAACGTTAAGGGTTGATTGAGCGTCCCCATCGATTCGCCATCTAGGTAAAGCGTGGACTGGCCAAGTTGGTTACCGGTCGCATTGATTCCTTGGAAGGTAAATGCAACATGTTTCCAAGCCTCGCGTGTGAATCCTGGCTTTTTGACGGTAACCATGGGACGTTTTTCGATTGGCCATTTTTCCCAATCCACATTCGTTGGATTCCAAGCCTTTAGATCTGAAAAGACCCCGAGACGAAAGTCGCGAGGAAGGTCCTTGTCGAAGTCAACAAACAATGCAGCGTCATTCCATGCCTTTTCAGTAATCTGAATTGGGTCGCAGTAACCCGGTTCTAAATCTTTGTCTGGGTCAAGTCGCATCCAGAAGCTAACCGTACCTGACCAATCTTTCGCCTGATAGGGCATAGCTTCCCCTTGAAAGCAAATCACTTGCGGTGACTTTTTTCCGAAGCGTAGGCAGTCTCCAAATTTGCCTTCGCCTTTAGCAATCGTCACGTCCTTGCGGGTGATGCCTGCTGTCCACTGTTTGCGGGCCAGTGATTCCACCGTATAGATTTTTGGATCGCCTTGCGCTAGGGAAGCATCCCCGCTGCCATCAAAACTTGCATGAAATCGAAGCGAATTCCGGACGGCTGCCAGGGAAGGTTCTTGCCCCTGGGATGGTGAAACAAGAAAGTTCCCTAAGAGAAGAACATAGGGTAGACACGTGAGCCGGGATACAATCGAAAGCATGTTTGGGGTCCTGAAAGTGTGACAAGGTTGTTCTCCGCTGCTGTGTGTATCCGATGGCGAAGAGTGGCTGATAGGACTATGAACCCTTGTGGGGGCAGTGGTGTTCACAGGTCATTAGGGCCGGAGATGCGAGTTACTCGGCCTTCTTGCCTTTACCCTTTGGCTTCGGATCGGAGGCAGCGGCTGGTTTCGAATCGACTTTCGCAGCGGTTGTTGCGGGCGATTTTGAATCCGTCGAGGCTGAGCTGCTTTCCGACTTTGGTTCCGAGCTAGTGGATTTGGAATCGGCTGCTGCTGACTTCTTGTAGGAATCGCTTCGGTAGTCTGTTTGATAAAACCCGGAACCCTTGAAGACAACGGCTGCGCCGGTGCCAATGAGTCGCCGCAGTTTCAGCTTTTTGCATTTCGGACACTTCTTTTCGGGCTCGGCCACAATGGATTGGTACAGCTCGAAGCGATGGTCACAAGCGTCGCATTCGTAGTCATAGGTTGGCATCGTTTATACTCCTGGTTTGACCGCGGGACCTGTCGATACAATCACCATGCTTGGTCGAACGACTCGATCATGCATTACATAACCGACAGATGTTTCCATCACAATCAAGCCGGCTGCATACTGATCGCTTGGCTGTTGAGCGATAGCCTGATGGAAGTTTGGATCAAATGGCTGCCCCACGGACTCAATCGGTTTGCACGAATACTTTGCGAGCACCGAATGAAACTGATGTTGCACCAATTTCACCCCTGCGACCAACCCGTCCGTACTGCCGCTGCTTGTCGCGGCATCGGACGCCCGGTTAAGGTTGTCGACGACTTCGACCAAATCCCGAACGAATGGAAGCAGAGCATACTTCAGTTGCTGTTCGGTGTCTCGCAAAAGTCGCTTGCGAAAGTTCTCGAGTTCAGCTTGTGCCTTGAGCTCGCGGTCCTTCAGATCTGCCAACTGCTGTTCCAAAAGATCAACCACCTGTTCCGGCGATTCATCGCCAGCGCCGTCAAAGACATTGCTTTCAAGAGTTTCGAAGATAGAGTCGCTTGCTGAAGATTCGTTTTGATTAGGAGTAGATTCGTTTGACATGATTTCTATAGGAGTCCAAAAGTAAAAAACAGATTGGTATCGCTGACTTTAAAGTCATGTTCGCCCTTGGGTCTGGGTGGGTACGTCCCCTTGAAAATAGTCCATGATTCGGTCCATAAATCCTTTGCGTTCCGGCGTGATTTCCTTGTCGTCATGTTCGGCTAATTCGCGAAGTAGTTCTTGTTGCCGTTTGGAGAATCTCTTTGGCACTTCGATGATAGTCTCCACCAGCAAATCCCCTCGTGCGCCCGTATGTGGATCGGGCATTCCCATCCCTCGCAATCGAAAGACGGTACCGCTTTGAGTTCCATTGGCAATTTCTAGCATGCGTTTGCCGTCCAATGTTGGAACTTCGACGCTAGTACCGAGAGCGGCTTGGCTAAATGAAATGGGCAATTGGAAAACCAAGTTATGGCCATCGCGATGAAAAATCGAATGCTGCTTCAAGTGAATGAAGCAATACGCATCGCCTCGCGGTCCACCATCTGGACTCGGTTGCCCTTCCCCAGGCAATCGCACGCGCATGCCATCATCCACTCCGGGTGGAATCTTGACTTCCAGTTTCACCTCGTGTGGCTTCAACCCCTGGCCGTCGCAAGTTTTACAGGGTTGGCTTATGGTTTTACCGCTGCCTCGGCAAATCGGGCAAGTCGTTTGCACTCGCAATATTCCCGAAGCTTGAATGACTTGCCCTCGACCTTGACATTTTCGGCATGTTTCAGGTTGTGAACCAGGAGCTGCCCCGGAGCCGGAACAGGTTTCGCAACTTGCATGCCGAGTCAACGAAACGGTTTTGGTGACACCTCGTGCTGCTTCTTCCAACTCGAGTGTAACATCGCAACGAAGGTCAGCGCCCCGTCTCACGCGACCTCGGCCACGTCCCCCACCACCAGAACCTCCAAAAAAGTCCTCGAAGATTGTTCCGCCGAAGACGTCGCCAAAGGCTTCAAAGATGTCGCCAACATCCCGGAAACCTGCACCACCGCCTCCAGCTTCAACACCCGCATGACCATATTGATCATAGCGTGCGCGTTTCTGAGAATCGCTTAAGACTTCATAAGCTTCGGACGCTTCTTTGAATTTGTGCACGACATCCGTATCACCTTGATTCGAATCTGGGTGGTACTTGATAGCGAGCTTACGATATGCTTTGGCAATGTCGTCCTGAGACGCTGATTGCTTGACACCAAGAATCTCGTAGTAATCCTTTTTCGTTGCCACGCCGACATCCAATAAAAAGTGAGTAGAAGTCTAACTATGGAAAAAGGGTCACTTACGGGGGTGTTAAACACCATCGCAAGTGACCCCAATGCATTCGCGAGATCAGTTGATCCAGCCCGTCACTAGTTGACCGAGCCTTCAACCTTACGCTTTTTCTTATCGTCCTTGTCGTAAGTTGTCACCAAAGCCTCGGTGGTAAGCAACAAGCCGGAGATGCTAGCTGCGTTCGTCAGGGCTGTGCGAACAACCTTGACGGGGTCGATGATGCCGGACTTGATCATGTCCACATAGACGCCCTTGTTGGCGTCGTAGCCCATGTTCAATGGCTTCTGTGAAACTTCGTCAGCGACAACACTGCCGTCGATACCTGCATTGTCTGCGATTTGACGAAGAGGTGCTTCGAGAGCTCGCAAGATAATTTCGGCACCGGTCTTCTCGTCACCAGATAGACTCTTGGCAACCGCTGCAACGGTTTCGCGGCAACGTAGAAGAGCCACACCGCCGCCTGGAAGAATTCCTTCCTCAACAGCAGCTCTGGTAGCGTGCAAAGCATCTTCAACACGAGCCTTCTTCTGCTTCATGTCGGCTTCCGTCTCGGCTCCAACGCTGATGACAGCAACACCGCCAGCAAGTTTAGCCAAACGCTCTTGGAATTTTTCCTTGTCGTATTCGCTATCCGTTTGCTCAATTTGAGCTCGGATCTGAGCGACTCGGGACTCTACGGCCTTGCGATCTCCACCACCTTCTACGATGGTCGTATTGTTCTTGTCGACAACTACTTTCTTCGCACGTCCGAGATGCTCTAGCGAGACCTTTTCCAGCTGCAATCCTAGATCGTCGCTGATGAAAGTTCCGCCGGTCAAGGTCGCGATGTCCCCCATCATGGCCTTGCGTCGATCGCCGAATCCAGGAGCCTTCACGGCACAGACGTTCAATGTGCCACGCAACTTGTTGACTACAAGTAGGGTCAGCGCTTCTGCGTCGACATCTTCGCAAATGATCAACAACGGCTGGCTTGCGGCGCTGATCTTTTCCAGAACAGGAACCAAGTCACGGATGTTGCTGATCTTCTTTTCATAAAGAAGAATCAAGGCGTTGTCGTAGGTGCAGCTCATGTCGGCAGGAGTGTTGATGAAGTACGGGGAAACGAATCCCTTGTCGAACTGCATCCCGTCCACGTATTCGACGGTAGTATCGGCAGTCTTGCCTTCTTCCACCGTGATCACGCCATCCTTACCAACCTTTTCGAGCGATTCAGCGAGAAGCTTCCCGATCGACATATCGTTGTTTGCAGAAATTGCACCAACGTTTGCAACTTCCTCGCGGTTGCTAACAGGCTTCGCCATTTCGTGCAACTTGACGGACGCGGCTTCTACGGCCTTGTCGATGCCACGACGAATTGCGGATGGATTGCTGCCAGCAGCAATGTTGCGAAGACCTTCTTTGAAAATAGCTCGTGCAAGAACCGTTGCGGTTGTGGTTCCATCTCCAGCTAAATCGCTGGTCTTTTGAGCCACTTCCACCACGAGTTTGGCGCCCATGTTCTCAAAGCGGTCTTCCAGTTCGATTTCCTTGGCGACAGTCACGCCGTCTTTGGTCACCGTTGGGCCGCCAAAGCTTTTATCAATAATGACGTTGCGACCTGTTGGGCCCATCGTCACGGCAACCGCGTTTGCCAGTTTTTCTACACCCTGAAGCATTCTTGCTCGGGCTTGTTCATCAAATAGTAGTTGCTTCGCCACGCTTAGCAGTCCTTATGTTTTAAATGGGATAAAGTTCGATAGTGGCCATCGCTTGCTTCCAAGCGATGTCATGGGTCGACAACGAAATGTTCGACACCGAAAGAGGTCGATTAGCATTACGCCAATTTTGCAAGAACATCGCTTTCGCGAAGAATCTTGTATTCGACTCCATCGACTTCAACTTCGCTTCCACCGTACTTGCCGAAAATGACTTCGTCACCAACGGAAACACTAAGAGCACCACGAACGCCACTGTCGAGCAATTTGCCTGGTCCGACAGCAACCACCTTACCTCGTTGTGGCTTTTCCTTAGCCGAGTCTGGAAGAACGATTCCACCGGCTGTGGTTTCTTCAGCTTCCAAAGGTTGAACAACGACGCGGTCATCGAGAGGACGTAGATTTACTTTGGCCATATTTGATTATTCCTTAATTAATTCGATTATTTGGATTTGCTTGAAACGTATTTACTTTAACGCGGGACGTGCATTCGATCGCGAATCGCGGCCTACATCATGCCGCCCATGCCGCCCATGCCGCCCATGCCGCCCATTCCACCCATGCCACCCATGCCACCCATGCCACCCATGCCGTGGTCATGGTCATGTCCGCCGCCGGCAGGTTCTTCTTCCTTAGGAATGTCAACGATGAGCGACTCGGTAGTCAGCAAGAGCGAGGCGACCGAAGCTGCATTGCTCAGAGCTGTCTTCACGACCTTAGCTGGATCGATAATCCCTGCCTTGATCATGTCAACATACTTATCTGCATTGGCATCGTATCCTTCGGTCTTTTCCTTTTGTTGACGAACACGATTCACAACAACAGCTCCATCCAAGCCTGCGTTGTTTGCGATCGCTCGAAGCGGGTAGTCCAGTACGTTCATAATGATCTTAACGCCCAGAGCTTCGTCACCTTCCAGCTTGAGTTTCTTCAGGGCTGGTTCGCATCGGATCAAGGCGACTCCTCCGCCTGGAACAATACCTTCGTCTAAGGCAGCTTGCGTCGCAGCCTTCGCGTCATCCAACAGCGCCTTGCGTTCCTTCATTTCGGTTTCGGTTGCGGCGCCAACGTTGATTTGAGCTACGCCACCAGCGAGCTTTGCCAAACGTTCTTGGAGCTTTTCACGATCGTAATCGCTGTCCGTGTTTTCAATTTCGCGACGGATTTGAACAACTCGTCCCTCGATTGCATCCTTCTTGCCAGCACCACCGATAATAACGGTGTTTTCGCTGGTGATATGAAGCTTTTTGCAGCGCCCCAAGTCGCTCAACTTGACGGACTCGAGATCGATGCCAAGGTCCTTAAAGATAGCCTTTGCATTGGTTAGGGCCGCAATGTCCCCAAGGATTGCCTTGCGGCGATCGCCGTAGCCGGGGGCCTTGACTGCAACAACGCTCAAGATGCCTCGCATCTTGTTGATCACCAGAGTCGCCAAGGCGTCGCCATCGATATCTTCCGCAAGAATCAAAAGTGGCTTCTTTGCCTTGCTGATCGCTTCGAGCAAAGGAATCAGCTTCTTGTTGTTGCTGATCTTCTCCTCATGGATCAGGATGTAGCAATCATCCAATTCCACAGAAACTTGGTCTTGGTTTGTCACAAAGTGGGGCGACAAGAAGCCACGATCAAATTGCATGCCTTCAACCACTTCGACGGTTGTTTCGCTTCCGCGACCTTCTTCAACAGCAATCACGCCATCCTTGCCAACTCGCAAGAACGCTTCTGCCAAAACATCGCCAATCGCAGGGTCGTTGTTGCCAGCGATGGTGGCTACTTGCTTGATTTCTTTTTTGCTCTTGGCATCGATAGGAATCGCAACCTTGTCGATTTCTGCTTTCACAGCTTCGACAGCCTTCGCAATGCCACGGGACAAAGCCATGGGGTCTGCACCCGAGGCAATCATTTTGAGCCCTTCACGGAAGATCGCTTCTGCCAAGACGGTCGCTGTGGTTGTACCATCACCTGCGACGTCATTGGTCTTGCTTGCCGCTTCCTTGACCAACTGGGCGCCAAGATTTTCAAACGGATCGTCGAGCTCGATTTCTTCCGCGACTGTAACACCGTCCTTGGTGATCTTCGGCGATCCCCAGCCTTTGTCGAGAACAGCGTTGCGTCCTCGAGGACCCAATGTGCTGCGAACCGCTCTCGCGAGCTTTGAAACGCCGGTCAGCAATGGCTGCCTCGCTTCATCATCAAAAACCATCTGTTTTGCCACGTTGAACTCCTTGCAATGAGTCGGTTATCACCAACGAACGTAAATCTATCTATCTGTCACTAAGGTGCAGGGTTCCGCACCCGTTTCCGTCGTTATTCACCCCCACCAAAAACCATCGAAACCTGAAATGGCAGTCTTCGGCAGGAGGGAGCCCGCATGAGCAAGTTCCGTGCCGTTAATGCGTTTGTAGCCGTAAGTTGTTATCGGAATTGGAGTTGCGATTGCAGTTTTAAGGCGAATTGCGCAAGACCTGTCAAAAAGTCTGGTATTTAGCTAGCTATTTGGAGCTCGTTGAAAATACCAGAAGTCGTCGCAAACGCTCGGAAGCGAGTCTGGGGTACCAGAGGTTGCAAAAGCGCTAGGGTTCCTTTGTGCCGACTAATCCGGTGGTGCGGCTTCAAGGCATTCGCTATTCCGACGAGGGATGGATAACCACATCACCTTCCCATTGAATCTACAACATGACTTACCACACTGGAGACTGGTTCTCGTGGCAGCATGAGTATGGCGTTGCCGCGATCGCCACCCTGGTTTTTCCTTGGATCGGTTGCTGCAACGGATTTTTACACTACTCTCGTCATTGGCGCAAGATGATGGATTTGGGCAAGAAAAGCCTCCTCGGAGTTCAAATCGATGCGTTGGATTACGATGCGGCCGTCGGTCGACTGATTCAAGCTGCGCTGCAATCCAAAAGTTTCACGGCAACTGCTTTGGCGGTGCACGGCGTGATGACAGGTGCGCTTGATTCACAGCACCGATATCGGCTCAACCGATTTGACATGATTGTGCCCGACGGGATGCCTGTTCGGTGGGGGTTGAATTTGCTTCACGGCTGTGCTTTGCCCGATCGCGTTTACGGCCCAACCTTGATGTTGAAGTTGTGCGAGGCGGCCGCCAAAGAAGGTTTGCCCGTCTTCTTTTTCGGAACAAACTCCCAGACTCTCGAGAAACTCAAAGCCAATCTGACTGGGCGGTTTCCAACTTTGAAAGTTGCTGGTTCAGAACCTTCGCAATTCCGACAACTCACGCAACTGGAGAGCGAGGGGCTTGCGCAGCGGATCAAAGCAAGCGGCGCGAAGATTTTATTTGCTGGTTTGGGGTGTCCCCGTCAGGAGGTGTTTGCATTTGAAATGGCGAGCGCACTGAACATGCCGTTGTTTGCCGTTGGTGCCGCATTTCCATTTCACGCAGGAATGCTTCCTCAGGCGCCCGCTTGGATGCAAAAGTCAGGGCTAGAATGGCTCTTTCGATTGGGCAGCGAGCCTAAACGATTATGGCGTCGATATCTCTATCTCAATCCGGCGTATCTGTTTTTGCTGACGTTGCAACTGACCGGATTGCGACGTTTCGACACAAGCAACGATTTCCCCCCTTCGACGCCCATGAGATTCGGATGAGCAATCGTTCCGGCGTCCGAAACCAATGGATTATCCCTCTTTCCGCAAAATCCGCTGAATGAAACTCCTGTGAACAAAGCCTCTGCTAACAAAATTTTGCTAGTTACCGGATCGTCTGGTTTGATTGGGTCGGAAGTCTGCTTGCATTTTTCTTCACTGGGGTGGAAGGTTCATGGAGTGGACAACAATCAAAGGGCTGTTTTTTTCGGCCCCTCCGGTGACACGCGTTGGAATCAAGAGCGGCTCAGCGGCCTTATTCAGCATTATCGGCATCACGAAGTCGACATTCGCAACCGGGAGCAAGTTCTGGCGTTGCTTCAACAGATCAAACCGGATGCAATCGTACACGCAGCAGCTCAACCAAGTCATGATCGCGCAGCAGCCATCCCCTTTGATGACTTCGATACCAATGCCGTGGGGACGTTCAATCTTCTGGAAGCGACTCGGCAGGCTTGCCCCGAATCGCCGTTTGTTCACATGTCAACCAACAAAGTCTACGGCGATCGCCCAAACACCATTCGTTTGAAAGAACTCGAAACACGATGGGATTTCGACGACGCGTTGTACGAGCACGGTATCGCCGAAGATTTTTCGATCGATCAATCCAAGCACTCACTTTTTGGATCCTCCAAAGTGTCAGCCGATATCTCGGTCCAGGAGTACGGCCGCTACTTTGGAATGCCAACATGCTGTTTGCGAGGAGGATGCCTGACGGGTCCCAATCATTCGGGAGTCGAGCTGCACGGATTCTTGAGTTACTTGGTCAAATGCAATCTTGAAGGGCGCGAGTATCATGTCTTTGGCTACAAAGGAAAACAAGTTCGGGACAATATTCATTCGCTGGACGTCGCAAGGTTCATGGAGGCCTTTGTCGATGCTCCACGGGTTGCCGAAGTTTACAACTTGGGTGGTGGCAAGGCGAACAGTTGTTCTATCTTGGAAGCCTTTGCCATCGCCGAGAGCTTTACGGGCAAGAAGATGCAATACACCTATGTCGACGAGAACCGAATCGGCGATCATATCTGTTACTACAGCGACTTGCGAAAGATGCGAACCCACTACCCATCATGGGACATTTCCATATCGCTCGTGAACACGATTGGTCAAATTGTTAAGGCATGGAAGGCGCGTTCAGCGAATTAACCTAGTCGCTTCGGTAAATTGGAACGTCCGATTGGTGATTGGCTCTCCACTCCTTCCACATGGAGCACTCAATAATCGGTCCAGGTGCTAGCTGTCGCAAGCTAATTGCGATGAATTCAATGTCCTGGTCTTCCTAGTGGCCCTTTCGTGCGACAACTATTTGCCTTGCCACTAAAGCAAGTTCATGGAATCTGATTTCAATGGGCGACGAGTTTTAACAGCCTTGTGCGATTTTAAAAAGGATATCGGCATCGTTGGGGATTTTGACCGTTACCGTCCTGTCCGTTCCAAGCTGATGGTTGCCTATCTAATTGCAGCCTTTGGCCAATTGCAGTTCGACGTCCGCATGATGCCATTCGAGCCATCGCTCGATTAGCTTGCCTTGCGATTCAAATTCACTTTGCTTCGCGCTCATTTGCTCCGCAAGATTGCCGTGAGCTTCGGCCAACGCCGTTAACTGCTGAATTCGAAGATCCCAATTCGCTAAACAATCGTGTTCAATCGTCCATCGCAAAGCGGCTGTTTTTTTCTTTTCGAAAGCAAGTTCCACCTCAACCGTAATTTGTTTCGTTCGTTCAGCGATCAAGTGGCAGAGCCACTTCTTTCGAGCTGCTACTAACTTCGCTTGCTCATCCTTGCTGCAGGTCGAACGAAATAGTCGAAGCCAAAATGGAACGACCCCGCGAACGGGTAATGGAACGCCGCTCAATGCCGCACCGATGCTGTCCCATTGAGCCAAATTGTCAGCCGTGACGTGCGATTGAAGTTCGATCAAAGTGGCGAGATCACAACGACATCGTAATGCTTCCTGAATATGTTCGCAAACATCCGAATCGCTTGGGATGATAGCCTCTTCCTCCGACGGAGAATGATTGCAAGCGGCTTCCGCTCCAATGAATGAGGCAAGTTGAACGCGAAGCTGATACAATTGCGAACGATTCGCAACCCGTTTGTCGACGATAGCCAAACGGGCTCGGTCGATAAATAGTGGGTCGGAGATAGGAATCCCCGCGTCCACCAATTTGTTTTGTGCCACGGACTGCTCCGTCAGCATTTGGTCTGCCGCTTCGTAAGCTTGCTCGGCTCGAACACAGGCTGCGATCGCAAAATGCAGCTTCAGGGCATTAGATCGGGACACTTGCCTAGAACGATAGGCGATCTCCCTCTGAACTCGATTCATCGCGTAGTTGTTGTCGTGGTGCTGAGCTTTCCCGCTGGAGCTCGTTCTCGATTGGAGATCCGACTCCACGATCCGTGCAGTACCCGAGCGATTCATTGCGAGCTGTGCAATATCGTCCGCACCGAGCGATCGACTTGCTCTCATCGGCTCGTACGGTGATGGGTTTAGCAGTGACGAATTTGGCAATTCGAGGGGAATCGACGAACTCACGAAAAACAGCCCCGTCGTTGAAGCCACCGGATCTTCGGACACTCGCTCAGGCGATCGCGGGTCATCAGCGAAAGCTGGCTGCCCCCAATCAGTCCCTAACGCCACGATGGAGGCGACCACGATGAAAGCAATGCCAGCACGGGAGATGGGAATCCCCGGATCGCGAGTGCGTCGAGTTGCTTTCACCGACATCGTCATAAGAGTTGACTTTTCCGTTCGTTCCTTTGCTAGCATTGCTGCGGGTGAACACACTTATGCTGGTTAGATCGATTGGCGGCACCCGATTGGTGAACTCCGACTGTGCAAATGCAGCTCATACGAATTGGGTAATCTGTGCTGTCCCCGTGCAGCTTTGCCGTGCAGCGTTGTTGTCCTAACCCACCCAGTCTCTCTTGTTTACGAAGACTTAGAGAAGGTAAAAGAGGTCGGTGAAAGTGTTTTGCCTGATGAGTTCAGGGTGGTCTCAACGAATTGCATGAATTCGCGGGAGAATTCATGACTTGCGTCTGTCATTGAAGCAACTCGACTGAACATGAAAACGAATTGAGGAAAGAGCGACCT
>JBIKLJ010000354.1:0-3922 GCA_044359895.1 Pirellula sp. | reverse complement strand
GTTCAGGAGTCCGAAGTCCGGCTCGTTTCCGTGCATGTTCGGGGCAACCATTTGCAAATGGCGGGTGAGCCGCTTCCGCCCGCGGTACCAACCATTCTGCGCAAGGGGCCAGTGACTGATACGTTGCAGATGGCTCCTACCAGTTCCGGCCGATTGGAGCTGGCGAATTGGATTGCGGATACTCAAAACCCGCTGACAGCGCGTGTGATGGCAAATCGCATTTGGCAAGGTCATTTTGGATCAGGCTTGGTGGCCACCGGGTCGAATTTTGGTTTGCGAGGTCAATTACCGACCCACCCCGAGCTCCTGGATTGGTTGGCCAATACGTTCGTAGAAAACGACTGGTCGATCAAAGATCTGCATCGCCTCATTGTGTTGTCCTCGACATATCGGATGTCTACCGGATCAAATTCGGATTCTGAAAAGGTGGATCCTGATAATCGACTTCTCTGGAGGCAGAATCGACGTCGATTGGAGATTGAACCTCTTCGCGATTCGTTGCTCTCGATGGTTGATTTGCTGGATACCCGAGTGGGTGGTGAAGCTACCGCTGCGAGTGCAGCACCGGACGCGCGAGCGGTTTGGGCCGGCAAGATTGGGGCGGCAAGAAGAACCGTCTATTTGGAAGTGAATCGGGCAGCCATGTCCGACTTTTTAACCACCTTTGACTTTGTGGAGCCTGGAGTGTCTGTCGACCGGCGCCCGACGACGATTGTGCCGCACCAAGCACTTTACCTGATGAATCATCCGTTGCCTCTGGAAGTGGGGCGTCAGCTTGCCAATCAGATTTGGAGCCAAGGTGGCAATGACGCCCAGCGGCTGGAGCAGGTCGTCAGGCGAGTTTATGGTAGATCTGCAACCAGTGTCGAAAAGCAGATCGTTCAGAGCGTTGCATCGAGCCGAAAAGATGTGCAAGACACGGCGGTCTCCGATTCGCTTGAATCACTTGAGTCGCTCGAGAATTGTCATTCCAGCCTTGAGATCTGGGTCAAGATTTGCCGTGCGATGTTGTTAACCAACGAGTTTCTGTATGTGGAATAGAACCGATTTTTCCCGGCGTGCCATGCTTGGCAATGCAGGTTGTGGTTTTGGAGCGTGGATGCTTGCCTCGCTATTGCATCAGCAGTCGCATGGCATGGGATCCAAAGCACTGGATGGGCTTCATTTCCCGGCTCGAGCCAAGCGAGTCATCTTTTTGTTCATGCATGGTGGGCCATCCCAAGTCGACACATTCGATTACAAGCCTCAGTTGATCCAAGACGATGGGAAGCCTTTGCCTTTTGAGAAACCGCGAGTGCAGTTTTCGCAGACGGGCAACTTGCTCAAGAGCCCGTGGGCGTTTGCTCAGCATGGTGAATCGGGTGCATGGGTCAGCGAGTTGTTCCCAGAGGTGGCGAAGTGCGTCGATGACCTTTGTTTTATCAAGTCGATGCATGGATCGAATGAAGCACATGGTGGGGCACTGCTGAAGATCCACACCGGGAGCGATACGTTTGTTCGCCCCAGCATGGGCGCTTGGATCAGCTACGGGTTGGGTAGTGAGAATGAGAACTTGCCTAGTTTCGTGACCATCAACGCAACGCTAGGCCATGGTGGAGTTCAAAATTTTGGTTCGGCCTTCTTGCCGGCTGAGCATCAAGCGACTCGGATTGGCAACTTAGCTTCTGGGATTAGCAATCTCAAGAATCCGGAACTCCATGAAGCGGATCTTCGGGCTCAGTTGAATCTTGCTCAATCGCTGAATCAGGGGCATTTGAAATCGGTCGGTCGCGATTCTCAGTTGGAGGCACGCATTCAATCCATGGAGCTGGCATTTCGAATGCAGGCGGAGGCACCTAGTGTGTTAGATCAATCGGGTGAGACCGAAAGCACGCTAAAGATGTACGGAATTGATGCCAAGGAAACGGAGAATTTTGGAAAGCAATGTTTGTTAGCAAGAAGGCTTAGCGAATCCGGAGTGCGATTTGTACAAGTCAGCCATAGTTATTGGGATCAGCACGATGCCCTGCGCGCTCAGCATCAAGTATTGGCCAAGCAAGTCGATCTGCCGATTGCGGGCTTGCTGCAAGATTTGAAGGCACGAGGCTTGTTGGACGAGACTCTTGTGATTTGGGGGGCGGAGTTTGGTCGGACGCCAACAGCGCAAGGTACCGATGGTCGGGATCACAATCCGCACGGTTTTACCTATTGGCTGGCTGGCGGTGGTGTGAAACGCGGATTTTCCTATGGAGCGACCGATGAGTATGGATACTATGCGAGAGAGAACCGAGTGCACGTGCATGACTTCCATGCAACGTTGATGCATCTTCTTGGAATCGATCACGAGAAGTTAACGTATCGATATGGCGGTCGCGATTTCCGGTTGACCGACGTTCATGGTCGCGTTGTGCACGAGCTGCTTGCATAGTCAGTTCTAGTCACCGCATTTGACTTGATCGGCGGGCCCTAGTTTTGATGTTGCGCCATTGAGATTCATTGCGCAAAAAAACGGATGGTTTGCCAGAAATTTTCACAACCCGAAGCGTAACGGGCTGTTGCTTTCATGGTACGACGGACTTCCGAGTCCGTCGAAGTTTCTATGGACGGACTCGGAAGTCCATCGTACCGGCTATGGACGGACTCGGAAGTCCGTGGTACCGGCCTTACCCAATAACGACTTCACTAAGGCAACGAGCCGTTACGCGTCGAATTGTGGAAGGCAGAATAGCAACATTAAAACTAGCGACTGCGGCTCAGGATGGCAAACTTGTTTTAGCGATTTGGTTTTGAGATGGGGCGCCATTGCGATTCGCGGCTGCGATCGACTAGCAGGTCTTCGCCCGAACTGCCTAATGAAATCGGATCAAGATTGTTGCCCGTGTTGTTGCCCGCGTTGTTGCTTTGACCTGATGTGAAACGCCCTGGCGTGCCGGGCGATACATCAGGTAAGCCAGTCTTGGTTGGATTACGGCTCAAGCTGGATCGGGTCGAGTCACGTTCGGACAACGTGATGCCAGCTCGACGGGAATCGACAGCTTCCCCTAAAGAGCGATTGCTGGAAGATCGGCTGCGAGAGTTGGCTTTAGGATTAGGACCGAGAGCAAGGAGCTTTTCGCTTTCGGCAAGACGTTGTTCTAATTGAGCGTTTCGTGCTTCCAGTTCCTCAGCACGTTTTTTCTGAGCTCGAAATTCGCTGAGCAATCGATCGCTATCTTGTTGGTATTGACGCATGGCCATACCACCGGGGCCTTGTTGGCAGCCAGAAAAGAAGCTTGCAAGAAGACCTATTAAAAGTAGTGGAAAATACAGACGCACGTGCCCCGCAATGGAAGCAGATTGCTGAAGCGAGTTCTGTAAAGAGCGTGCCATGGTCCGTTGATCGCACTTTGATCGATGAATTTCAAATGTCTGTGGCCCGATCCCTCATGTGGTTTTCTCATGAAGGCCGCTGGGGCATGAAGGCCGCTAGGGTTTAGGAATAGACGATTTGAATTTCTGAGACCAGATCAATTCACTTTTGGCCGAAGCAAACGATACTGCCTTTTTCTGTTGCGATGTAAAGCTTGCCATCTGCTACTGCTGGCGATGCGAGAATTTGCCCTGAGAGCTGGTAGGACCACGTTTCCATTCCCGTCTTCAGGTCAACGGCATAGACCATTCCATCGGCCGCCCCCACCCAAGCTCTGCCGTCGCAGATGATTGGCGAACCATCGGATCGCTTTTTCATAGTATACGACCAAAGGACCGAACCGTCTTGCAGGTCCAAACCGACAAGTCTTCGATTCCGAGTGGTAACGACAGCAATCCCTTGGACCTTGCCATCGCGAACTTCGCCCAGGGCCGCCGAGCAAGCTCGGATGTCATTGGACAGTTCTTGGTTGGAGAATTTCCAGAGGACAGTATTGGTCTCGACATCAATGGCTAGGACTACGCCCGGCTGAGT
>JBIKLJ010000353.1:0-3929 GCA_044359895.1 Pirellula sp. | reverse complement strand
GATATCGGGTTGTCAGCAAGGTTCTGACATTCTCCCCGGACGGCGGTTGGCCTTTGCCGCCTGTAGTTTCCACCACGAAAAGCGTATCTTCATTCTTCTCGGTCACATCGGACATCAAAAAGGTCGGGGTCTGCGGGGCGAATCGATGCTGAGCCACCCATTGACTCACTTGCATTTGAAGCGAGTTCTTGAACTCGCGAAGCGTCCACTTCCTGTCGGAATTGTCGAAGCCAGACGAAATTCCCTTCCAGAAAAAGTGTGCAAAGACGGAGCTCTTGAATTCAGGAGCGTACCAAGATTCCTGTCCTGAATCGCAGGGCAAGCAAACACACAACTTGTTCTTTTGCTCGTCTGTCAGTAAGCGAAAGGCACCCTCCAAATCGGCCTTGGGAAATTCTAAGTCGCCAAGATTGGTGACCACGGTTGGCGGCTTCACATCCAAGACAACCAATGCGAGGCTTCCCGCGGCAGTCCGATTCGCAATTCTTTCCAATAGCAGGCTTACGGTAAGCAATTTTTCTGTCGAAGGATCGAAAGGGGCGTCATCCTTGGTGAGTAAAACCCACTGCTCCTTGCTGTTCCCATCTTCAGCAATGTCACTTCCGGTGACCTCGGGCGAAGTCTCTCTAGCAATCAATGAACTGACAAAGTAAGCCGTCACACGTCGGGAGGGACCACCACCTACCAGCGATTCCCCCTTCAGATAGGGATTAAGGATGCTCCAGTCCGCCCCCCATTTGTCGTTCTTTCTTGCCTCTTCCAGGAACCGTTCGTCAGGCTCAAGCTTCCTCGTCGCACCGGAAACTGGCTTCTGCGGCTCAGGCAACACATGGACAAACTTTTGTTCAAAACCAAAGTCGTGGTTTCTGAATGTACTTTGCCCCAAATCGAGTGTTGTGTAGTCAGGAGCAATGCTGACGATGACCGGCAGACGCGGGTCGATCTTGAAAACGAAAACCCAATAACAATAGAACAGGACGCTAATCGCGATGGCTAGACCGGCCAGAAGAACTGCCTTTCGCAATCCGCTCGTCGAAGTAGGTGTTTCTCGACCGCGTCCCGTCCAGGTCCTATCCTGGGATTTGCTTACGGCAGCCCCCTTTTTGGAATTCCCTCGCCAATCTTGAGAAGTAGCCTGGTTTGATTTGGCTGCGGATCGAGTCTCTGGCACGGCGGCAGGAGTCGGTTTTGAAATCGGACGTTCTGCTTTGCGTCCCGATCCATTTTGATTTCGACCGTTATCTTTATTGCTTCCATTTCGCCAGTCAGACATTTCCGATCAAACCCTTTCGCACCATCACCTTTATCAAAAAACTAGCGTCTAATGTATCTGATAGGATATATGTTGCGAGAGAGGCATCGCACCAAAATGAAAAACAAATAGGGGCGGCTAGCTATTGCTAACCACCCCTTTGGTGAAGATATACTATTCGTCTCGATTCGGATCAACCAATCGGTTACTTGCGAACCAGGCCGATCCGAACAGGATTGCCTGCTTCTACCGCAATGACGCTTGCAGCATCCAGAGTTAGCAGCACCCGCCGACCACTCGAATCGGTCACCCGCCCCACTTGGTGCTTTCCGCTGGCATCGACCAACACCATGGTCCAGCCTGCATCCACTTGAAAGGATTCTGGCATTTCGACCAAAACTTCTCCCAGATGAGGACGACCGCTTACCACCCGAGCTGCTATGAGCTGGTCTGGATTCGAAATCCCCTCACCCGGCTTGACTGTGGATGGGCCGCGTTTCGCAACGACAACAGGTTCTGTTCCTGGAGGAGAGTCTGGTGACTGCATCCGATAGGCGACTCTTTTCGCTGAGACATTTCCGGAGCCAGAAACATCCCCTTCCCGCCCTGCAGGCCCCGAGTTTGGATTAACATCACCTTCGCGACCGGGGGCAACCTCCTCGGGTGGGGTCAATTCCTCTAACTCGCTCGGTGGAGCAGGAATCTCCTCAATCGGTTTCGCCGGTGGGCATGGGCATTTCTTCACCAATGCAGCCGCCATGCTTCGAATTTCCTTGTCAGGCTCTTTAAAGCATCCATTGGCATCGGTGCCAGTCGCCATATCCTGAGCTTTCTTCAAGATCTCTTCTGTACAACAAGTTGTTTCACATCCTGTTCGGCACGTCGAGCAATTCCCAGCAGCGGTGCAAAGGCCTTCAATGGCTGCCTTGCGGATATCTGGATCGCAATCCGCCATCGCTTCCAAAAATGCTTTGGCGACAGCATCGTCTTTGTTGTAGCAACCGCAGTTGACTTCTGCCAAGAATGCAATGGCCTTGAGCTTCTGCTTCTTCAAGTCTTGGTCGGTTTTAATCTTGGCCGCCGTCTTGATCATCTCGGGCTTTTCAGGCTTGAGATTTGCTGGGTCGGCAATCTTCAGCAAGGGCGGCTTCTTTTCAAGTCCAGGGAAGTTTCCGTTTCGATTGATCGTTGAATCGCGAACACGAGCCGTCGCTTGCGGAATTCCCAGCCTGTCCCAAACTGTAGGCACGGGCAGCGGATTCGCAACACAGCCTAATGTAGTACCAAGCAAACAAGCAAGGGCAAGCCGTCGGCCTGAAAACTGAAAGAGATCGCGTTCCATCGCATAGTTCCTAAATTAAGATCTGGCTTCCACGCCGCTAAAGCGGGAGCAATCAAAAGTCTAAATCCATTTTCAGACTTGTAAGACTTAATCGGCGAAATGCTGAAGCCAGTTGCTATTTTATTCCTACGCGTGTTAAAGCTTTCCTATTTCGCCTAACAGGAACAACACGTCCGCAAACGCTAGCATATTCGCTTTGTCATAGGTTTTCTCAGTGGAAAAGCGGGCTAACGGAATGTTGCTGGGTGTATTTTGGAGTTGGCGACGTTCAAAGGTTAGCCCCAGGGGGGCATGAAAAGTAAGTGGAACGCGGCTAGCGCCCGCGACTCAAAACGGATAGAAAATCCGTCCCAGATTCCAGTTGCTAGCCTCGCGGATGTTGGCGAACGCAGCGAACCTAGCAAGACAACGTCTTTTCCACTTTCGTTACTTTGGTACTGCAGGACGCTCCGTACCCATCCAGATGATTTTGAGCGGATAGTTGTTTGCCTGAATGTTGCCAGCCCAATCGACCGTCTTTGCGACAATCAGGAAATCGCCGGAAGGTCGTTTTTCAAGTGATGATGCGTCCAGAATCATTTTAAATCTTCCCATCCCGCTAGGTATTCCTTCGGTGACGATCGGTTTGGGTCCATCGAAGGAGCCTATCGCGAATTCTGCTGAAGCAATACCCAATCCGGCAGAGTCTTTCGCTTCGATCCAAACTTCGATTTTTTCTCCTTGAAAAAGTGTACGCACCTTTTTGGGTTTATCTTCGCGTGAAACACCTAATATCGGCTCGGTACCGTCAGCATCGACGAACCCTGTTTCAGGCTTGGTCTTATCAAATACGATTTTCTGGACAGCTTGTTGTTCACCAACGTTGATTCGAAACTCGTATTCGCCCTCCAGGTCTTGCCCATCTAACTTCATTCGAATTTTCAGCTCTCCCGGTTCGAAGGCTACAGTTAAGCTGCCATCTTCTTGCAGGGCTAGTTTTGGAATGAAGGATCGATCGCTAGAAAGTTCATATGGTCCCAAGATCGGCTCTTTTGATTTTCCATCCACCTTGAAGATCGCATAGGAAATAGAACTATTAGGATCTCTGTCGACGATGGTATCGCACTCGACGAGGATCATTTTGCCATTGAGATACTTGGGCACAACAATCGGACCTTCGACCTTCGAGTCTTCAGGTTCGCCTTTTTCTTTAGGATCTGGCTGGGAATCGATCCCCCCTTTTTCCGGCTCGTCTGGCACAAGTCGAAAATCAACAATTTTCACCTGATCATCGAACCAAGCTTCCAATTTCTGGGAGCCCGGTGTGGCGTTCAATACCATTGCTCTTGGATAACC